>NZ_PZKN01000047.1 GCF_003046795.1 Desulfonatronum sp. SC1
CACGCCGCCAGCGTTCATTCTGAGCCAGGATCAAACTCTCCACTTAAAAATACCAAAACTCAAAATGAAAACATGGCTTAAACCATATTTTCTCTCCCCCCTCGCTATTTCATTGTCAAAGAACTCATACCCGACAACCACAAATCCGACCCGCACTCTCACCGGCCGGATGTGCTCGCCGCGAAACGACAGTATCTAAAAGAACTCGGCACCACTGTCAATAAAAATTTTCAGAAATTAAGGAAAATATTTTTTTCTTTAACAATTTCAGCTTAATTGCCGAAGACATTTTCTTACGAAAAAAAAGCCCTCCTCGGACAATCCGTGGAGGGCGTACACCACTAAGCAGGCCAGGACCAGAACTGTGGCCAAGCCTATTGTCAAACCTATGGAAAGACACTTCCAGCC
Source organism: Desulfonatronum sp. SC1 (assembly GCF_003046795.1). Lineage (NCBI taxonomy): Bacteria > Pseudomonadati > Thermodesulfobacteriota > Desulfovibrionia > Desulfovibrionales > Desulfonatronaceae > Desulfonatronum > Desulfonatronum sp. SC1. Next base: position 409 of record NZ_PZKN01000047.1, read on the forward strand.
GAGGCTCCGGCCAATTGGGCAAACGAAAACAACGTAGCTGGCGCGACACCGAGCCAGAGCACGGCAGCGGCGAGCAACCCGCCCCAGAGGAGGCCGGGGTTGGGCACGGCCAGTGTCTCGGCCGGTACATCGGTTGGGGCTTCGCGGGTGTAGGCGTGACGGACCAGGTTCAGGTAGTAGTAGATGGCGATGGCCGAATTGAGCACCGCGATGATCACCAGCCAGTGGTAGCCTTCCATCCAGGCCGAATTGAGCAGGAACAGCTTGCCCATGAATCCGGCGGTGGGCGGCAGGCCCACCAGGGCGAAAGCGGACACCGCCAAGACCAGGGCCAAGCCCGGGGAGCGCTGGTACAGGCCGTTTAAGTCGTCCAACTTAAGGTTGCGTCCGTCCGTGGACAGGCGGCAGATCACCCAGAAGCAGGCCAAGTTCATCAGCAGGTAGACCACGGCGTAAAACGCGGCGGCAGAGAGTCCGGCGGGCGTCCCGGCCACGATGCCCAACATCACGTATCCAGCGTGGGAAACCGAGGAGTAGCCAAGGAGGCGCTTCAAGTCGCTTTGGACTAGGGCGGAAAGGTTCCCGAAGGTCATGGACACCGCGGCCAGCACGGCCAGCAGCATGGTCACTTCCATGCTCGGATCCAGAAGCGAGGACATGCGCACCAGAACCACCACAGCGCCCAGCTTGGGCAGGGTGGCCACGAAGGCCGCAGTCTCGTTGGACGCTCCTTCGTAGACGTCCGGGCACCAGAAGTGCAGCGGGAACAAGGCCAACTTGTAGAACAGAGCCCCCAGGAACAGGGCGATGCCGATCAGCGCCGCCGGGGTTTCGGACCAGGACCAGGTCTTGGTCACCAGTTCGGCGAGGTAGGTGGTATGGTGGACCCCCAGGATGTAGGACAGCCCGTACATTGCCAGGGCCGTGACCACCGCGCCGAACAGGATGTACTTGATCCCGGCCTCGGCCGCGGCTGGTTCCTTGGAGCGTAGGGGGATCAGGGCGTAGAGGCTATAGGAGGCCAGTTCCAGGGCCAGAAAAATGGTCACCAGTTCCACGGCGCTGGAGAGCAGCATCAGCCCCAGGGCGCTGAGACAGAGAAACAGGAAGTAGTCCGGTCGCTTCTCCTCGGACAGCGTAGGCTGGTTCATGGCGTTCAGGCAGGTCACGGCCAAGCCCAGGAAGATGGCCAGCTTGAAGAACTGGGACAAGGCGTCCACCTGATACGCCCCGTAAAACATCAGGCCGGAGAATTGGAAGGACAGCGCGGCCACGCCGATGCCCACGCCCGCGGCCAGGGGCAGGTAGCGCAAAAATCGCCACCAGGACTGGGGCCCCACGGTCAAGACGAAGAGGCCGCCGATCAGGGTCAGCAGGTACAGTTCCGGGATGAACAGCTCTATTTGGAAGATCACTGGTCAGTACCTCGTGTTGCGGGGAGTTGAAAAACCTGGGCCGGTGGTTCGGGCTGAAGGGACGATTCCAGATGCAGGGCCTTGCGGGTTTCGTACTGGTTCAGGAGGTGGACCACCGAAGGGTTGATGGTTTTAAGGGCCAGGGTGGGCATCAAGCCCAGGTACAGCACAAGCACGGCCAAGGGTGCCAGGTAGACCCATTCACGGGCGTTCAGGTCCTTCCAGTTCGCTGCCTGGGACGGCTGGCCCCAGGCCAGTTTCAGGCCCAGGCGGAGCATGTAGGCCGCGGCCAGCATCACCCCGGGAATGGTCAACGCACCCAGGAGGTAATTGGCCTCGAACACGCCGATAAGCACCAGGGCCTCGGAAACAAAGCCGTTGGTTCCCGGAAAACCAAAGGAGGCGATGGCGAACAGGCCGAAGAAGAACATGTAGGCGGGCAGGTATTTGCCCAGGCCCATGTTGTCCGCGATTTCTCGGCTGTGGCTGCGTTCGTAGATCGCGCCTACGAGCATGAACAGCGCCCCGGTGGTGATCCCGTGGTTGATCATCTGCATGATCGCCCCTTCCACTCCGCGCATGGTGAAGACGAAGATGCCCAGGGTCACGAAACCCATGTGGGCCACGGAGGAATAGGCGATCAGCTTCTTCATGTCCTTCTGGCCCAAAGCGATGACTCCTCCGTAGAGGATGGAGACGATGGAGATGGTGATCATCAACGGCGCGAAGTACTCGCTGGCCGCGGGGGTCAGAGGCAGGCAGAAGCGTAGGAATCCGTAGGTGCCCATTTTCAGCAGGATCGAAGCCAGGAGCACCGAACCCGCGGTGGGCGCTTCCACGTGGGCCGCGGGCAGCCAGGTGTGGAACGGGAACATGGGCACCTTGATGGCAAAGGCCAGGGCCATGGCCAGGAAGGTCCAAAACTGGAAGTTGAAGGCGTACTCATGGGTCATCAGTTCCGGAATGGAGAAGGTCCCGGTATGCACGAAAAAGGCTACGATAGCCGCCAGGAAGAGCGTGCTACCGGCCAGGGTGTAGATGAAGAATTTCAGCGACGCGTAGCGCTTGTTGGGTCCGCCCCAGACCGCGATGAGCAGGAACATGGGGATGAGCATGGCTTCCCAGAAGATGTAGAACAGGACGAAGTCCAGGGCCGAGAAGATGCCCACGCAGGCCCCGATCATCAGCAGCAGGCAGAAGTGAAACTCCTTGACCCGTTTGCCGATGTAAGACCAGGAGCACAGCACGCAAAGGGGCAGGAGCAGCACGGTCAAAAAGATCATCAGGATGCTGATCCCGTCCACGCCCACATGGTAGTTCATGTTCCAGGCCGGTACCCAGGGCATGATCTCCACGAACTGGAAGTTCGCGGTGGAAAGATCAAACCGGAACAGCGGCGCGGCCAAGCCCATCTCGATCAGACCCACGACCAGTGTGTACAGGCGGACGGTCCGCTCGTCGCGAAGGAAGAACAGTCCGACAGCGGCCAGCAGGGGGAAGAAGATCAGGGCGCTGAGAACGGGGAACCCGGATTCAGTCATGTCGAGGCACCTTGGTTTGTAGGAGTCATAGGATGCATGGGGCTTTTAGGAGAGATACCAGACCAGCAGGGCAATGCCCGAGGCCAGGGCGATGGCCAGAGCCAGGTAATCCTGGAGGCGGCCGGTTTGGGCCGCAGTCAGGATGCCGCCAGTTTCCCGGGTGCCTTGGGCACTGTTGTCCAAGACGAAGTCGATGCCCATCTTGTCAAACCAGGAGGTAATCCGGCCAAGGAACAGCAGGCCCACCAAGCCGATACGTTCATAGACTTCGCTCCAGAAGGCGTCGATCTTGGCCAGGGGGCGACTGACCAAGGCCAGGAAGGCGCGGCCCAGGTAGATGTAGAGGGTCTCGAAGTCCAGGTTGCGCTGGGCATGGGGCTTGAGCACCCCGCGCATGACCAGGAACCCCAGGCCGGTAAAGCCTAGCAGCATCAGGGTCATCAGCACCTTCCAGGCCGACCAGGGCTGGAAGTCGTAAGCGCCGGGATAGGGCAGGAAGCGGTACAGTAGGTCCGGATACAAGCCCTGAGCGATGCAGAGCACGGCCGCTGCTCCCATGGCGATGTACATGTTCACCGGAATGGGTTTGAGCGGCTTGTCATAGGTCGGCTTGCCGCCCCAGAAGGCGAAGTAGGGCAGTTTCAAACCCACGGAAAGAAACGTACCCACCGCGGCCACTTCCATGAGCATACCCAGGAGCACTTGGTGGTCGTTGAAGGCCCCGGTGATGGTCATGGTCTTGGAGACAAAGCCGTTGAAGATGGGCATCCCGGAGATGGATAGGCCCGCGACCACGTAGGCCAACATGACCAGGGGCAGGCGGCCGGCTAGGCCGCCAAGTTCGTTCAGCTTGGCCGTTCCGGCGGAATACAGCACCGCGCCCACGCTCATGAACAGCAGCCCCTTATAGAGGATGTGGGCGTAGGCATGGGCGCAGGTGCCGTTCAGCGTCATGGCCGTGCCGATGCCGATGCCCGCGACCATGTACCCCACCTGGGACATAATATGGTAGGAGAGGATGCGGCGGGCGTTGTTTTCCATTGTCGCGTAGAAGACGCCCCACAGGGCCATGGCCACGCCCATCCAGGCCAGGAATTCCCACCCGGCGAAGCCCCGAGCCAGGACGTAGACAGCGGTCTTGGTGGTGAAGGCGCTCATGAACACCGCGCCGGGGATGGTCGCCTCGGGGTAGGCGTCCGGCAGCCAGGCGTGGACGATGACAAAGGCCGCGTTGACCCCGAACCCGAGCATGATCAGCCAGTCGTAGTACTGGGCGTCAGCCGGGATGATCCCGGTGAAGGTGAAGTCACCCACAACCTGGTAGCGCAAGAGGATTCCGGCCAGCATCAGCAGCCCGCCGATGGTGTGGATCACGAAGTAGCGGATGCCCGCGCCCACGGCCCTGGGGTTCTCCTTGGAGTTGAACCAGATCAGCAGGGTCGAGGCCACACTCATGATTTCCCAGAAGATGAACAGCGTCAGGTAGTCCCCGGCAAAGACACAGCCAAAGGCCCCGCCCACGTAGACCGCCGCAGCCACGTGATGACGAATTTCTTTGAGGTGAAAGGCGTAAATGAAGCCGATCAGGGCCTGGATGGCGAAGACGTTGGCAAAGATCAGGGACAGGCCGTCCAGGCGGCCTAAAGTCAGGTCCAGCCCCAGGTAGCGCAGGTGCAGGTACTCACCCGGCGCGGCCGAAAACACGGCGATGATGGCCAGGATCGGGGCTAAAGGCAGCAGCCAGCGCCACCAGGTCACGGTGGTCCGGGCCAGGAGCAAAAGGACCAGCCCCAGGCCGAAAAAGGCGATGGTCGGGTGAAAGAAACTAGTCATGGATGTCCTCGGGTACGCCGATCAGCGGAGCGACGATGCGTTTCATCACAAAAGCCATGGCCACGGCCAGAACGAACCCGAACCCGGCCCAGAAGCCCGGGTACACTTCCCAGGCCACATGCGGGTCGTAGGGGCCGATGAAGAAGTTCAAACCGACAAGAACCGCGAGAACCGCGAAAAAAAGCAGTTTTAACAGCCCGGACAGGGAGCGCAGGGTCGCGATCAGTTTGTTTTCGTGAAGGGTGGTCTGGTCTTGCATAAGCGACTCCTAGAACTGGGCCATGGCCTTGATGAAGCCCATGAAGGTATCCGGGTACAAACCCAGGAAGATGGAGATCAGGGCGGTGAGGACCAGGGGCACGACCATGGTCAGGGGGGCCTCCTTGTAGTCTTCCAGGCGGACGCCCGGGGCCGGGGCCTCGAAAAAGGCCTTATATATGATCGGGCCGAAATAGCTGGCGTTGAGCACGGTGCTGGCCATCAGAGCGATAAGAATCACGATCTGCCCGGCGTCCAGGGCTCCGTTGGCCAGGTACCATTTGGTCACGAAGCCGCTGACCGGTGGCGCGCCGATCATGCTCAGGGCGGCCAGGGAAAAGGCCCCGAAGGTCCAGGGCATCCGTCGGCCCATGCCCGAGAGCAGGCTGATCTTCTTGACGTGCGTGGCCACGTAGATCGCCCCGGCGCCGAAAAACAGCGTGATCTTGGCAAAGGCGTGGTGGGCGATGTGCGTGGTGCCGCCCATCACGGCCATGGGCGTGAGCAGGGCCACGCCCAAGATGACGTAGGAGAGCTGGCTGACCGTGGAATAGGCCAGCCGAGCCTTGAGGTCGTCCTTGGTCAGGGCGATGCAGGAGGCCACGACGATGGTGAACGCGGCCAGGTAGGCCGTGGGGATGCCCAGGTAGAGCACGTCCATGGTTTCCAGGCCAAAGGCCGAGAGGATGATTCGACAGACACAGAACACCCCGGCCTTGACCACGGCCACGGCGTGCAGCAGAGCCGAGACCGGGGTGGGCGCGACCATGGCCGAGGGCAGCCAGTTGTGCAGCGGCATGATCGCGGCCTTGGCCAGACCGGCGATGAACAGCACGTAGGTCACGGTCACCGCGACTGGGTTGGCGTCCGCGGGGAAGATCCCGTGGACCACGTCGGTCAGGTTGAAATCCAGGCTGCCGGCCAGCACGTAGGTCATGATCATGGCCGGGAGCAGGAACAGCTTGGAGGTACCCATCAGGTAGACCAGGTACTTGCGGGCTCCGGCAAAGGATGTGTCGTCCTGGTGATGGGCCACCAGCGGGTACGTGAACAGGGTGATGACTTCGTAGAACAGGTACAGTGTAAAGATGTTCGCGCTGAAGGCCACGCCAAGGGCCCCGAAAATGGCTACCGCGAAGCAGAAGTAGTAGCGGGTCTGGGCGTGTTCGTTGAGCGAACGCATGTACCCGATGTTGTAGCTCGTGGCCAATATCCAGAGAAACGAGGCCACCAGGGCGAAGATCAGGGACAGGCCGTCCACGCCGAACTTGACCGTCACCCCGGGGATCAGGGTGAACAGGGTGTAGGTCCATATCTTGCCGTCAAGTACGTCGGGCACGAAGGACAGCACCGTGGCAAAGGTCAATATTCCCGCGGCAAAGGAGACTGCTTCGCGATTGTTGGGGTTGGACCGGGCCAGGACGATGCCCAGGGGCGCGACCAGGGTGATGAGCAGGGGAATGAGGATTTTGGCGCTGACCAGAATTTCAGGCATGACTTAGCCTCGCAGGGTGCGCAGGCGCGCGCTTTCTATGTGACCGTAGCGCTTGGCCACGACAATGATGATCGCCAGAACCAGAGCGGCTTCGGCCGCGGCCAGGCCCATCACGAACAAGGCAGCGGCATGACCCACGGCTCCAGAGGCGTCGGTGAGCTGCCCCGAAGCCACGATGCTTAAGCCCGCGCCGTTGAGCATCAACTCCACGCTGATCAGCATGCCCACCAAGCTGCGTCGCCAGATCACCCCGAACAGGCCCAGGGCCAGCAAAAGCAGGCTGACCAGTTGAAACATGGAAAGCGCCGTCATTGGCCTTGTCTCCTTTCAAAGGCCAGGAGCACCGCTCCGGCCATGGCTACGGTCAGGACCACGGAAATCAGCTCGAAAGCCAAAAAATAGGGCTCGATGAAGGTCCGGCCCAGGTCCAAGAGTACGATCTCCGTGGGATGCTCATGGGAGGCCAGGGGCTGCCAGCGCAGCACCCGGGCGATGAGCATGGTCGGGGCCAGGGCCGCGACGATACAGCCGACCACTACCCACCAGGGGCGGCCCGACTGCTCTTCCCCGCCCACCGGCGGCTTTGTGAGCATGATCGCGAAAAAAATCATAATGCTCACCGCGGCCACGTAGATCAGAATCTGCATCAAGGCCATGAACGGAGCGGCCATCAGCAGGTAGCAGCCCGCCACTCCGAAAAGCGTCAGCACTAAGCCGATAAGAGCCCGGACCAAGTTGCGGCTGAATACAGCCATCAGGCCGCCGAACAATATGATCGTCACATAGACGCCGAAGGCGACGTAGGCGAGAATTTCCATCACTTCTCCACCTTCTCTGTTTTTGGGTCTGTTTTGGAGTCTGTTTTGAGGTCAGGCCTGTTATCTGGATCGTCATCTGTTTTGTGAACTGGCTTGGGACTCGCCCCGGACAGGCCTTCAGCCTGGCTGCGCAACCGGGCCAGCAGGTCGAACTGAAAATCCTTGCGATCAAAGCCAGCCTGATAGATTTCATTGGAAAAACGCAACGAATCCGCCGGGCAGCTTTCCACGCAGGTTCCGCACAGGCTGCACAAGGAAAAGTCGTAGGTAAAGGAGGCTGGATTCTTGGGCGCGGAGGGCTTCTTGACCTTTTCGCCCCGGGCTTCGGCTTCTTCCATGGCTTTCTTCTGTTCCGGGGTCGGTTTGGGAGCCTTTTGCTTGACCACGGTCAGACAGGCGCTGGGACAGTTCATGGCGCACATGCCGCAGGAAATACACTTGGGTATCTCGGGTGCATCATCCTTGCCGGTCAGTTCAACATGGCCGTGATAGGTCCGCAGATTGGCGTCGTCCACGGTGGCCCGAGGATAATGCACCGTCACCTGGGGCCGGACAAAAGCCCGGAAGGTAACGCCCAAACCTATCGCCAGGCTCCACAGGCCTTGCAGCGCCTTTCCGAATTCACGAATCATGGTCATCAGGTCACCATCTCAGTTTGCCATCAAAGTTTGCCATCAAAGCTTTACAAGCACGAGGGTCACGACCAGGTTGATCAGGGCCAGGGGCAGGAGCCATTTCCAGCTCAGGTTCAAAAGCTGGTCGAAACGCACCCGGGGGTAGGTCCAGCGGAACCACATCATCACCAGCAACAGCAGATAGACCTTGGCCAAAAACCACCAGACGCCCGGGGCAGCCGGACCGTTCCAGCCGCCCAGGAACAAGGCCGTGGCCACGGCGCAGACCACGATCATGTTCGCGTACTCGGCCAGGAAGAAGATACCGAAGCCCATGCCTGAGTATTCAGTATGGAAGCCCGCGGTCAGCTCGCTTTCCGCCTCGGGCAGGTCGAAGGGAGCTCGGTTGGTCTCGGCCAGGGCGCAGACGAAGTAGATGAAAAAAGCCACTGGCTGGACCATGATGTTCCACTGCCACGGCCAGGCGCCCTGCCCGGAAACTATGGTTGACAGATTCAGCGAGCCGTACTGGAAGGCAATGGCCAGCACGGCCAGTAGCAGAGGAATCTCGTAGGCCACGGACTGGGCCACTGCTCGGGCCGCGCCCAGGAGCGACCACTTGTTCTCCGAACTCCACCCGGCCAGGCACAGGGCCAGGACGTTGATTCCGGCGAAGGCCAGAATCAGCAACAACCCCAAGTCCAGTTCCATGGCCGTGAGGAACGGGCCGAAGGGGATGGGCAGGAACAGGACGAAGACCGGGGCGAAGGAGATGATCGGCGCGGTCCAGAACAGCCATTTGTCCGCTCCCCGTGGGGTGATCAACTGCTTGCCCACCAGCTTCAGGGCGTCGGCCAGGGGCTGGAGCAGGCCGTGAGGTCCGACCTCGAAGGGCCCGGGCCGACGCTGAATGTGCCCGGCTACTTTCCGCTCCAGATAAACCAGGACCAGGCCGTTGAGGCCCACGAACCCGGCCAGCAGGGCCAACGCCAGGAAGATGGTGAACAATTCAAGAGGCATGCCGAAAGGAGGAGTCATGGGATCACCTGTCGATTTCCGGAATGACCATATCCAGGCTGCCCAGAATGGCCACGGCGTCGGCCAGCAAGGTGCCCCTGGTCACTTCGGCGAAGAGACTCAGATTGGAAAAACCCGGCGCGCGCAGCTTGACCCGGTAGGGCGTGGCGCTGCCGTCACTGACCAGATGTACGCCGATCTTGCCGCGCGCGCCCTCCACCGCGAAATATACTTCACCCTTGGGCGCTTTCCATTTGGGTTTAGGTGCGTTTTTGACCCAGAAATCACCGTCAGGCAGCATGTCCAGGGCCTGTTCAATGATGTCCAGGCTCTGCTCGATTTCAGCCATGCGCACATTGTACCGGGCCATGCCGTCGCAGTCGTCGTCAGTAGGGATGCTGAAGTTCAGCTCGGGATAGACGGAGTAGGGCTCGGCCCTACGCACATCGTAAGCCACGCCGGAGCCGCGCAGGGTGGGACCGGTGGCCCCGTAGCGCCGACACATCTCCACGGAGATGTGGCCCACGCCCTCCAGGCGATGACGCAGGATCATGTTGCCCGTGACCAGGTCGCGGTACATGGGCAGCCTGGAGCGCAGATGGAGCACGAAGTCCCGGATCATACGCTGGGCCGTATCGTCCAGGTCCGCCGCCACCCCGCCGAGGCGGTAATAACTGTAGGTCAGCCGGGATCCGGTGGGCCGCTGCAGGATGTCCAGGATTCGTTCCCGATCGTCAAATCCGTACATGATCGGGGTGAACGCGCCCAGATCCAGCAGGAAGGCCCCCCACCAGAGCAAGTGGGAACTGATCCGGTTCAACTCGCAGGTGATCACCCTGATGAACTCGGCTCGACGGGGCACCTCGATCCCGCCCAGCTTTTCCACGGCCCCGGCCCAGGCCCAGTTCCAAGCCAGGGCGTGCAGATAGTCCACCCGGCCCATGTTGGGCATGTACTGGTAGTACGTCTGCTCCTCGCCCATTTTCTCGTGCATCCGGTGCAGATACCCCAGCACCGGCTCGGTGCGCAGAATGTACTCGCCGTCCAATTCGAAAATGACCCGCAGCACGCCGTGGGTGGCCGGGTGCTGCGGCCCCATGTTCAGGATCATGGTATCCGGCGAGCCGCCCTTTTCGAAATGGTTGGTGTAGAAATCCCCACCGAGATGGAATCGCCCTGGAGACGCGGAACTGGTCATGGCAAGCCTTTGTGTTGGTATGCGCTGTTCAGATTCGTTGGAGTCGACGCGGAGGACAAAAGCGCCTCACGTGGCGGAACCCTCGTCGCTCTCGTGGCCGTCCGCCGATCCCGTAACGTCGGAAGGCGTGCCTGGGGCTTCGCTCTCCTCCGCGGCCGCGAGAAACGCGGCCACATCTCCGGCTTGCGGCCCTCCTTCGCCGTCGGGTACCAAGTCCGTCAGGCTCTTGAGAGCCTTGTCGCCCTTACGCAACGGATGAAACTCAGCGTCCTCGGCGGCCAGCAGCAAGGGCGTCATGTTCTCATGTCCGGCGAAGGTCACGCCGAAGAAATCCCGGCATTCCCGCTCATGCCACGAGGCTCCCTGATAAATATCCGAGATCGTCGGCAGTTCCGGGGCATCCTTGGGTATCAACACCCGGAGGGCGATCCTGCCCGGTGCGTCGAAATGATCGAAATGGTACACGCCGAGAAACCCTTCCGAAACCTCCACCACGGAGACGTCCTCCAGAAAGTAGGCCTTTCCAAGAAGCTTGGCCGCCGCGGGTCGCAACTCTTCCGGAGCAAGGTATGCGGCAAGAGTCAGGCCGGACACGTTCGGGGAGCATTCTTCCAGACGCAAGACCGGCACGTCGCGCAACGCATCAAGGGTCATCGGACACCTCCCTCGACGACGGCCGAGCCCACGGGCTTGGCCACCGGCCACCAGCGCTTGCCGGTAATTTTTTCCTGAATCAGGAACAGCCCTTCCAGTAGGGCCTCGGGCCGGGGCGGGCATCCCGGAACGTAAACGTCCACCGGGATGATCCGATCAACCCCTTCGACGACGTTATACTGGCCCTTGAAGTTGAACGGCCCGCCGGAGATGGAACAGTTCCCCAAGGCCATGACCCATTTCGGCCCAGGCATCTGTTCATACAACCGGACCACGGCGGGGGCCATTTTCTTGGTCACCGTCCCGGCCACGATCATCAGGTCGGACTGCCTCGGGGAGGGACGGAACACCTCCGCGCCGTAGCGGGCTATGTCGAACCGGGCCATGCCCACGGCCATCATCTCAATGGCACAACAGGCCAGACCGAAGGTCATCGGCCAGAGGGACATGGACCGACAGACATCGAAAATCTTTTCCAGGGGGGCGATCCGGATCGGCGCTTGGTCTTGGTCCAGATCGGCCCGCTTCAGAGAGAAATCCGTCTCGGCCATGAGAACACTCCTTTGCGCCAGAAATAGATGATGGAAATTCCGAGAATAAACAGGAAGATGAGCAGCTTGATCAACGGCAGAAAACCCTCGGAGTGTGGATAGTAGGTGGCCACCGGAAACAAATAGAGGATGTCCACCTCAAAGGCGAGAAAGATCAAGGCATAGAAGTAGTAATTGACCCCGAAGCGGGCCCAGGCGCTGCCCTGCGGCGTGATCCCGCATTCATAGGGCAACGTGATATCCCCGCCTTTGTAGCGGGGAGCGATCAGGCGGGATATGAGCAGAGGGCCTGCGGCGAACAGAACACCCGCCAAGAGAAAAACGATCAAAGCCAAGTGAAACCAAGTGAATACCATGGGGTTACCACCTTTGGGCAGGGATCAAAAAATGAAAAACGTCTTTTCCAGAAATATGAAAAAGAGGACTTCATCGAGAAAAAAAGGAAAAAACATAAAAAAACAAACTATTACGATAGTAGTTATTAGGCATACAACAGAATGTTTGTTGATTTTCCCTGCCTTCTTACCAGCTCACAACAATTTGTCAACAAGGCGTGATTCTTTTGTCTTGTTGACTTTTTGACACAAGACGGCCTGCGGAAAAGCGCGAGAAAGAAAGACGTATGAGGAGTATTCGGACTGTGGAGGCAGTGTTGGAAGGAAAGCGAGAGGAGGAATATCTTTGGTCAGCATCGCGTGAGGCAGGCTGTTTTGATCGAACCCGTCCAGGCGAGCTGAGTGCTTAAAACCGTTACCAAGGGCCAATACCACGCCGGTTCGAAAACCATCTGCTTGATTCCGATCACTGCCGCGAACAAGGCGAAGAGGGTCAAGGCGGACCAAATCGTCAGCCGCAGCTCCCAGCAAGAGGACATGGTCGGGGATTGTCCGCGGCGATCCAGGTCGAAGAGGCGATACGCCGCAAAGGCGCAGATCCAGAGGCAGATGATCATGGCCCAGAGCACGTCACCGGGATAATGCGAGCCTCTGAACACCCGGCCCGTTCCGATCAGCGCCCCCCAGGAAACGGCCAGCGCGAAAACTGGCCAAGCCAGATAACGCCGCGAAGAATGCGCAAGCCAGAAGGCCAGCGGCAACAGAAACATCGCCGTAGTGGTATGTCCGGAAGTAAAGCTGCCCTTGCTCACCGCTTCGGAAAATCCGTAGGGCCCGATCAGCCAAATCGAGGAATAGTCCTGGTCTTCGCGGAGCACGTCAAGAGGCCGGGCTCGCCCGAAAAAGGCCTTTAGACCACGATTGGCCACGAGAAAGAGCAGCATACACGCCAAATAATATCCGGCGAAGAGCCGGATGTCGGATGCCTTTGGCCCCCAGAGCGGCGTCAAGGCGCAAAAATAGACGGCCAAGACCAGGAAAAGCGTCGCGTAGGTCAGGTCCTGAGCGCCCGGTGGCTCTCCCTGAAACAGAGATCGCGCGGCCACGTCGTTCCACCATTGCAGCAAAGTGGATTCACGGGACAGCTCCATGCCCCAGGCCGTCACGGCCAGATCCCCCAGAATAAGAGGGATGCTGAGCAGGCCCCCGATCAGCGCACTTGCCCCGATCCACCACCAAAGCGGTGAGGACGTGAATTGACCCCAAAGTTTGGGCCGCTTCGAAGCAGCCTCTCGGGTATTGACCATGATCGATGGGAATAAGACCTAGCGGCCTCGCAAGAATTCAAATGGGTTGTCTGGCAACACGTACCAAAGCAGACGCCCTCCGGCCAGAAAGCCAAAAAGGAGATTGCCCATCCATGCGCCTATAAAGGGAGAGAGAAAGCCGCGTTCCCCCAGGGAGACCCCGAGTACGAAGAGCACATGGTACACGAAAACAATGACCAGCCCCAAGGCGATGTTCAGATAGACGCTGTCGAAAATGGTGTACAGTGCCAGGGCGATGAGGGCCATCATCAGCAGGGAGAAGGCATAGGACCACTTCATATGCCAGGCTGTACGCAACCGTTCCACGTTGGAACCGGTGCCCTCCAGGTAGGAGATGATCCGACCCAGCTCGAACAGCGAAAGCGCGGCGGCCTCGAATCGGGTTTGCAGGACGCCGAAGACCTCCAGATCCTGGGAAATGTCCAGCCTCAGCGAAGCTTCATCTCTGACCTCGAAGGTCAGCGTCTCGTAGATCCGAGGTTCGTGCAGCTCCCAGCCCGTATCCAGAATGTCGAATCGACTCGCGACGATGATCCGTTGCAGCGTATTGCCTTCGCCGTAGACGTAAACGTTGATGTCCCGGCCCCGGCGTTGGTCCGGATACGCCCCGTCGATGCTGACAACATAGGCTCCGCTCAGAAACCAGATGTCGCGCAACTCCACTTGGCCCGCCTCTTCCTTGCGCACCTCTTCCCGCCAGATCCGGTCCATGGCCCGCTGGCCCGCCACGCCCAGGGCCTGGGCCAGGAAGAGCTGCGCCAAACACCAGACCAAGCCGTACACTGCGAAAAATCGGATCAATGCCGTGTAGGAAACTCCGCCGGACTGGAGGGCGAGCAGTTCCCGGTGACGGACCAGCAACCCGATCTGGACGATCAGGGAGACCAGGAACGCCGCCGGAAGAATTTGTGAGAGAATCAACGGCAATTTGGCCAGGAAATAACCGACCATGGTGCCCACGCCCACGCCGGCCTGGACAAAGATATCCAGATTTTCCACCAGGTCTTGAAGCAGATAGATGCAGATCCCGACCCCGAGACAAAATCCTATCAGAAACAGGTTCTGAACGAGCAAATAACGCTGAAGCGTGTTCAATCGATACCGGGTCAGGCGACGCAGGATGTCCGTCAGGATAGGGACGGCAGGTGAAGCCGGTGGCGGGAGCTTGATGTTTTGGGAAGACATATTCATCCCCGCCTAACCAGCTTTATTCAGGAACCTGATCTGAAAGTGCGCGACCCACTCACCGATGCGCACCCCCCGCTCCCTTGCCGCGAACCAGATTCCCAGACCGGCTATAGCCCCAAAAAACAGCATCTGCCCCCATAGCGGCAGGTAGGCCGGGACGATACCAAGTTCCGCAATGACGATGCCCGTAGAGAACATGCCGTAGAACACGAAGAACACGCCCATGATCAAAATCAGGGCGTACTGGCGTTTCAAACCTTCGAAGGCCAGGGCCAGGGGAATGGCCAACAGCCCCAGAATCAGACAGGCCGCGGGCACGACCCAGCGTTTCTGGATTTCCACGGCCACCCGGTTAGCGAACTCCTCTCCACGGACCTCCACTAGGTCGGGCATGGTGGACCAACTCCGGAGTTCTCTCCAGGACATCTCCTTGGGCCGGGGGTCGCGTTGGGAAATACCCATCAGCAACTGGTCCAGATCCAAGCGCACCAGGTACGAATCGAAACGCAGCTCGGTGATGGCGTTGCGCTGCATGCGGTAGATCCGTCCGTGCTCCAGGGCGAACAGTATGCGGCCTTCCCTGGGCTCCGTGACCACGTAGCCCACGGGAGCGACGATCACCGCCGTAATTTCCGACCGGGTCTGGTCCTCCACGAAGACCTGGCGCAGCCGCTGATCCGCATCCACGTTCTTGGCATATATGGTCAATCCGGGGAAGTCCTTGTGAAAAATCCCCGGCTGCAGCACCATTTGGGTTTTGGAGTGGGCCAACTCCAGGGCAGTGCGGCGGAAGTTGTCGAAGCCCCAGGAAATGCCGCCCAGGCTGATCAGCAGGGCCAGGACCGAGGCGGAAAGGGAGAAAATTATAGGAGCCGGAAGAATCTGGTACAGACTGACGCCTCCGGATTTCAAGGCGATGAGCTCCCGGTCGTTGCTCATCCGCAGGAACACCAGAAAGATGCTCAGCAGGCAGGCCACCGGAATGAGCATGAACAAAAAGAACGGGCTCAGAAAGACGAACAGCCGGACGATGTCCAGGGTGGACACCTGCTGGTGCAGAAACAGTTCGCGCAACTGGAGCAGCCGTCCGACCAGAAGCAGGGAGATCAACCCAGACCAGGTCAGGAAGAACAGGAAGCAGATTTCCTGGAAGACCCGTTTCTGGAGCAAGGTCCAGCGACGGGGCAGGTAGGCGGAAAGGTTCAAGGTGACTCGCTCTCTTCACGGATTTCGGAAGATCCGCCGGACTGGAAAAAACGTTCCAAAAAGCGCCCGTCGTTGGGCCCCAGATTGAAGCGCATCCCGGCTTCAGCCAGCAGCGAGACCAAGGAACGCTCGGGATGATCCCGGCGGGTCTCGTCGATCCAGGCCACGGCGCGCTGGATCGGCTCGGTCATTTTGATGTCGTTCATTGCCATCCACCTGCTCGGTGTTCTCGCCAGGGCCGGAATATACCTACCCTTGCCGTTATTGTCTGGAGCCTGAACCTACATCAAGCCCCGCGCGATGACAACGCGGACCGGATCGACTGACCGGCGGCGAACGAGACCAATCCCTCCTTGCCTGGATGTCCGCTCTTTGCTATTCGCGGGTTTCGTTTCATCGTTCCCCGTATTTAGACGGGCATCATGGAGGTACGCCGCGACATGGGCGGGACAACCAAAACCACTCAACAAGGAGCTTAACGTATGGCTAAGGGATCGCGTTTCGGCGTTTTGGCGGGACTTTTAGCGGCACTGGTGCTTTGCCTGACCCTCAGTGGACCGGCCTGGGCCGAGAAGACACTGGTCAACGGCATCGACTTCGGCTTTCCGCCCTTCGGCTTCGTGGACACCCAAGGCAACCCGGCCGGCTTTGACGTGGACTCCGTCAACTGGATCGCCGAGCAGATGGGTTTCACCGTGCGGCACCAGCCCATGGACTGGGACGGAATCATCCCGGCCCTGAACACCAACCGCATCGACTTCATCGCCTCGGGCATGAGCATCACCGAAGAGCGGATGAAGGTCGTCAACTTTACCATCCCTTACTACGAAGTCACCCAGGTTCTGGTGGCCAACGAAGCCGAGGAGACTTCATTTGAAGAGATGTTCACCACCGGCAAGAAGATCGGCGTGCAGCGGGGCACCAATACCCACACCCTGCTCATTGACAAGGCCAAGGAGCCGGGCATGAACTTCGAAATCGTGGCCTACGACTCCACGGACCTGTCCATGCAGGACCTGCCCATCGGACGCATTCACGCCTCGGCCATGGACAGCTCCATTGCCCGTGAAATGAAAAAGGGCCGGGCCTTCAAGACCATCGGCACCTTCGACGTCCCCGCGGACGGCTACGGTTACGCGGTACGCAAGGCAGATACCGAACTGCTGAACACGCTCAACGAAGGCCTGAAGAAGCTGATGGCTGATCCGTACTGGGTCGAGCTGAAGCAGAAATGGGAACTTGAGTAACATCGCCTGAAATCACGTCAAAGCTTGGGGGCGGTTCGCAAACCTCCCCCAAGCCTTTTTACTCCCCGACTCGATCACCGGACGGCCTCGCCGAACAAGCCCCACTCTCATGGACTTCGCCAAAATCATGCCCGTGCTCTGGGAATCCTTACCCTATATCCTGGGCGGGATCACCTGGACCCTAACCCTTGTCTTCGGGGCCATGCTCCTCGGCCTGTGCCTTGGTATCCCCCTGGCCGTGGGTCAAGTGTACGGGTCAAAAACCATCCGTCGTCTGGCGGGTCTCTACGTCTGGCTGTTTCGCGGGGTGCCCATCCTGGTCCAGCTCTACCTGTTCTACTTCGGCATCCTGGCTTACCTGAGCCGGCTCCCCTTGCTATCCGGCCTGGGCTTGGACAGCGCCTTTCTGGCGGCCCTGGTGGTGCTCAGCCTGACCAGCGCTGCCTACCAATCCCAAATTTTTCGTGGCTCCATCCAGTCCTTGCCCGAAGGCCAGCTCAAGGCGGCCCGGGCCCTGGGCATGACCGACGGCCAGGCCATCCGGAGCATTGTCCTGCCGCAGGCCCTGCGGCTGTCCATCCCCGGCTGGTCCAATGAATACTCCATCCTGCTCAAGGACTCGGCCCTGGCCTTTGCCATCGGGGTGATGGAAATCATGTCCCGGACCCGAACCGTGGCCGCCCTGACCCATGAGCCGCTGCCCTTCGCCCTGGTGGCCGGAGTGCTCTTCTATATCCTGACCCACCTGGGCGTCCGAGCGCTGAAAACGCTGGAACGAAAGGTGCGGATCCCCGGTTACGCCCGGCAAGGAAGCATGTCATGACCACGCAGCAACCCGTTTTACGCGTCGAAGGCATCCGCAAGACCCTCGGCGACCAGCTCGTCCTGGACGACGTCTCCCTGACCGTGAACCGGGGCGAGGTGAAAATCCTGATCGGCCCCTCGGGGTCCGGCAAGAGCACGCTGTTGCAGTGCCTGAACTTTCTGCACTCCCCGGATCAGGGGCGAATCTGGCTGGACGGACGAGAGTTCAGAGCCGCCGGCCGCAAGGATCTTTACGCCTTTCGTCAGCAGGTGGGAATGATCTTCCAGGATTTTAACCTGTTCGACCACCTGACCGCGCTGGACAACGTGCGCATCGCCCTGATCAAGGTCAAGGGCATGGCCAAGGCCAAAGCCACGCACCGCGCCAAGGAAGAACTGGCCCGGGTCGGTTTGGCGGACAAGATGGATCTTTATCCGGCCCAACTGTCCGGTGGTCAGAAGCAGCGCGTTTCCATGGCCCGGGCCCTGGCCATGGACCCCAAAGTGCTGCTCCTGGACGAACCCACCAGCGCCCTGGACCCGGAACTCATCGGTGAGGTTCTGGCCGTGATCCGCTTCCTGGCTTCCGCCGGCATGACCATGATCATGGCCACACACCAGATCGCCTTTTCCGCGACCATGGCCCACGAGTTTCTGTTCATGGAAAAGGGACGGATCGTGGAACGCGGCAGCCCGGCGCATCTGTTGGCCCCAGGGGCCACATCCCGGACCATGGCCTTTTGCGCCAAAATCAACGAACTCTCCGGGGACCTGGGCGCGGCTGAGCGCATTTGCGCGTCCCCAACCGCCGCCCCGGTCAGCAACCCGGTCGGCAACCCGGTCGGCAACCCGGTCGGCAACCCGGTCGGCAACCCAGAGGGCGGACGCGGCAGGACATGAGCGACTACTGGCATTTTTTCGTGACGGACGTGGCCCCGGCCCTGAACCAGGGTCTTTGGGTCAGCGTCGCCGTGATCGTGCCTTCGGCCCTGCTGGGCTTGGCCCTGGGCGTATTGGTGGGTTCGTTGCGGGTCTACGCCCCCGCTCCGGTCCGCTGGCTGAATGAAGTCTACGTGTCCCTTTTTCGAGGCACGCCACTGGTGGTGCAACTGTTCTTCTGGTACTTCGCCCTGCCCCATCTCCAGATCGGCGACGCACGGATCGTGCTTACGCCGATGTCCGCGGCAATCCTGGGTTTCACCCTGTGCAGCGGGGCCTATCACTCCGAGTACATCCGAGGCGCCTTGCTCTCCATCCGCCACGGACAGATCAAGGCCTCCCAAGCCTTGGGTATGACCAAGACCCAAACCGTGCTCTGGGTGGTCCTGCCACAGGCACTTCGCCGGGCCCTGCCAGGATGCGGCAACGAGATCATCTACCTGATCAAATACTCGTCCCTGGCCTCCATCATCACCCTCAACGAACTGACAGGCGTAGGCCGGACCATCGCCAAGCAGACTTGGCGAAACATCGAGGTCTTCGTGGCCCTGGGCCTGTACTATCTGCTGCTGGTCACTCTGGCCACGCTGCTCTTGCAGTACGTCGAGCGTAGAATGTCGCTGCCGGGCTTCGAGCATTCCAGGGAATGACCGTTCTCCGCCGTCCAGCCGTACACATTTTTAAATTCCGCTCGCAACCAGGGCCACTAAACAACTCCCGGAGGTTCCATGCCTGAGGACCCGCTTCTCCGCTTGCCCCACCTCTATGCGGACATGGAGAACCGATACGCCGACATCGCCGCGTACACCGGCCTGACCTGCGCCGACTGTCCGGACAACTGCTGCACCAGCTATTTTCAGCACCACACCCATGTGGAATGGGCCTATCTCTGGCAGGGGCTGGCGACACTTCCGGACACGCGATTGCGGGAGGTCCGATCACGGGCCGCCGAATACGTGGAGCAAGCCAGGGGGATACTGGCCGAACAGCGCGCTCCGGACATCATGTGTCCCCTGAATGAGGGCGGGCGGTGCATCCTGTACGCGCACCGGCTGATGATCTGCAGGCTGCACGGCGTGCCCAACGTCTTCACCCTGCCCAACGGAATCGCCAAGGAATTTCCAGGATGTTTCCGAAGTCAGGAGTTGACGGCGAGCAACACTGATTTGCCCAAGCTGGACCGGACCGCCTTTTACCATCGTCTGGCGGAATTGGAGATGGACTATCTGCGGAGCATGACCCAAAAACCCGCGAAAGTTCGATTAACCCTGGCCGAAATGATTCACCAGGGTCCGCCGGTTTGAAGCAGGATGCAGAGGAAGATATGGGGAAGAGGGTGAGCGAGGGGCGTATAAGCCCGGCGCGGCTCCAAGGGCCAGAGAACCCCTCGAGGAAAAACCCTCAAAGAGGCCCTCGGAAGCCCGCGCCGGGGCGACCGTCAGGACTCAAGGCTGGCCCCGGAAACGGCCTGAACGATGTCTCCCTTGGCATTGTAGACCGACGTGGTTTCCATGGCCACGAGCTTGGAGATGACAGTAGGATCTTGCAACACTTGACGCTGCAAGCGGGCTTTCCGGATGTTCTTCATTGACTCGGCCTGAGTTTGACCGTCCCGAGTCGCGGCTTCGGCCGGCTGTGCTTTCGGGATTTCCATAACAGCGGGGTTGATCTTAGGCATTTCCATAATTCGCCTCCTTTTCCTTTTTTCTGGGGTTTGTTACCTACTATATCGACCCACTAG
The DNA here is from genome assembly GCF_003046795.1 of Desulfonatronum sp. SC1. Classification (NCBI taxonomy): domain Bacteria; kingdom Pseudomonadati; phylum Thermodesulfobacteriota; class Desulfovibrionia; order Desulfovibrionales; family Desulfonatronaceae; genus Desulfonatronum; species Desulfonatronum sp. SC1. The sequence continues at coordinate 20,591 of NZ_PZKN01000047.1, forward strand.
TGTCCCAACGTTTTTCATTAATCAATGCTTAAGACTCTGTAAAATATGACTTTTTATTCTTTTTTGGCTGTTACCGATTTGAACATCCAGCAGCTAGTACCTTATACCTCTTGCAACATTT
>NZ_PZKN01000048.1 GCF_003046795.1 Desulfonatronum sp. SC1
AGCAGGTCAGGTGCGCCGGGGTGGACGGCGATCACCAGGGGGTCGGCAAGCAAGGGAACGGCCCGGGCCTTGTAGTCCGTTTCCGGGTTTTGATGGACCATGAGCCGGTGGACGCGGTCCGGCACGACGGCCGCGTCCACTTTCCCGGCAACCACCAGTTCCACTGCCTGTTGCCAGGTCTTGGTCGTGCGCGGGATAGCCGATGGGAAAAAGGAGAGCATCAGTTGGTCCTGGATTGACCCGCCCATGGTGGCAACGACATGGCGCGGGTCGTTCAAAAGTCCAGGCAGATCCTCGCGGCCGCCCTTGTCCGCCTCCGGCCCATCGCGAGGCCGGAGGCCGCGCAGACGGGCCTCGCTGAGCCGGTTCACGACGAGGGTGATTCCGGAAATGAAATAGGGACGGCTGAAAAGCACGGACTGAGCCCGCTCCATGGTCTTGCTCAGCTCGCTGATCCCGATATCCGCGTGACCCTCGGCCACAGCCCGGACGACCTGGCTATAGGTGTCGCCGGCCGGCACGAAAACGGCATCCAGGCCGATGCTTTGCGCAAAGCCCCGGGCCAGGTCCACGTCCGCGCCGCGCAGTTCGCTATTTTCGCGGAAGACGAAAGGCGCAATGTCCATGTCCACGACTGCCACACGCAGGGTTCCCCGGGCCCGCAATCGCTCCAGGTCCGCGGACAGGGACCAGGACGGCGAGGCCGTCGCGATACTTGCCAGCAGGAACATGACGGTGATGAAACAGCGTGGCGACACGTTCTTCTCCTACATGCCAAGAAAAGGGTTCGAGGTTTGATGCCGACCCGGCTGGTCAAGGACTGACCTTACGGTGAAAATATCGGTGATGGTTTATCTTGCCGGGAGAAATGGTTGACACGTTTTGTTGCCGAGAAAATTCGCCGCAAATGTAGGGGCGGCCCTCGCGGCCGCCCTGGGTGGGCGAGGCAACGAGGAGCAACGACGAGCGAACAACCTTATCAACATGTTGATATGAGCGAAGGGCAGGCGCAAGGCCTGCCCCTACAGGACGTGATTATGCCCACGATCATCTGGAACAAGATGCCAATGTGTCAATCAGAACTGAACCATCCCAAATATCCTCATCCCGTGTCACTTCATTCGTGCCACATGAAAATTCGGTCTCGTCCGCATTGTCCAGGCGCTGCTGGGCCTGGACTTCGCCGGGCATGACCAGCCCGGCTAGGCAGAGCAGGAATGCCAGGGCCGCTGTTCCGAAAAGCTTTGACCACATACTTTCCATGACGTTCCCCCGTGGTTGGGTGTTGATGGTGTTGCCCAGGCCGTCTTGCTCATGAAATCATAACGCTTCGCTGATGGGCATGATGCCGGACTGCCGGGCGTCGTCGATGTCGATGATCGCGTAGCCTTCCGAGGTTTCCTCATTCATGGAATCGCTGATGAGGAAGGGCAGGGCTTCCAGGAATTGGTCATTGCCCTCGGACACGGCATTCTCGAAGGACGCGGTTCCGACCATGGTGGTCTCAATGCACAGGGTTTCTTCCTGGTCCTCGTCCAGATGGACGCAAACGAACATGTGGCCCGGCACGGAGACCAGAAACGTGCTCATTTCCAGTTTGCGGAAGACCGAGGCAAAGAGCGTGCTGCCTTCGACGCAGTTGGCCTGGGCCGAGCGGACCTGCTCGCCGATCAGTCGGACGTGCTGCATGGCCACGACTCCGGATTCCCCGGAGGACCTGGTGATGTTGCTGTACTTGAACCCCCGGGCCTGGATGGCCCGGTAAACGGCCTCGATCTCCTCGACCACTTCGTCGGCGTCTTTCTGATACGCGGCAAAGGAATCCACGTATCCGGCCTTGAGGGCCTCCCCCAACAATGCGTCCACCACCGGATGGTTCTCATTGACGTAGGCGGCAAACAGCCACGACGTGTCCACGAAGTCGCCCTCGTCGTCTTCGTAGCCCAGCATGCAGTCGTTGATGGTCCGCACGGGTACGCGCTTGCTTTTTTCAGCCACGGGCTGCCCGTTGACCAGAACCCGGGCCGTGACCACCTCCGGGAAAGGCTGACGAATGGCGAGCAGGGCGTCGTAATCGAACTTCAGGACCGGGTTTACCAGGTAGGTCTCCCCTTTTTTGGGCAACACGCCCTCCCAGACGCTGGGGCCGATCAGCTTGCCGCTGGATATTTCCACGCGCACGGGGGCCTGGTCGGCCGGCGCGACGATGATCACGCCCACGAACCCCCATGGGTCGCCCAGAATGGTGGGATCGGGGTCGTCGTCATCGTCCAGCATCGTGGAGGTGGCGATGATCAGCGAGGGAAAAATGCTGTCGTCGATCCCGACCTCAATATCCCATTCCAGGTCAGCCGCGTGAACGGGCACCACGAAAACCAGGGTGAGCAGCAGGATGCAAAGCAGGCGTGACATGGGCATGATTGTTCTCCGTAAGATTGCCGGGCAGGGTCGGCAGGTTGAATGGGTTTGAAAAGGCTGGGGGGCTGATGTTCCGAATCCGGTGAGGGATTATTTGGTCGGATCAAGGACGACGATCTCACCGGAGATGATCTTCGCCTTGGCCGACGCCACGGCATCGAGCACGGCCTGGGGGATGATGTCGCGGGTGTATTGAAAATCCGAGGTGCCGACCCCGCCTTCGGCCACGCCGAAGTGCCGCTCCCCGGGCTGGAGATTCCCTTCCACCAGGCTTCGGATGGTTTCATAAACAGCGACGTCGACGCGCTTGACCATGCTGGTTAACACCGTGCCCGGCGCCAGATGGTCCTGCGCGGAATCCACCCCGATGGCATAGAAGCCGTTCTCCTGGGCAGCGAAGATGACGCCGAGGCCTGTTCCTCCACTGGCATGGTAGACGATATCAGCCCCACGTTCGTGCTGGGAGGTGGCCAATTGATTGCCCAGTGCCGGGGCGCTGAAACTGCCCGCATAGTCAACCAGTACCTGGGCATCCGCATTGACAAAAGCGACTCCCTGTTCGAATCCGCCTTGAAATTTGCGTATGATCGGGACCTCCAACCCACCGACAAAACCAACAATATTGCTCTGGGTCATCATTCCCGCGAGTACGCCCACCAGAAATGAGCCGTCATGCTCCATGAAGAGCAACGAGGTGACGTTTGGGGCAGGTACCACGCTGTCAATAATGGCAAACCTGATGTGCGGGAAATCCCGGGCAACCTGCTCCAAGGCCGGAGCAAGTTGAAACCCGTTCGCGATAACCAGGTCGTAATCCTCCAGGGCAAATGATTTCAGGTGTTCATGCAAGTGTTCATCACCTCTTGGATCGATAAACTGGAAGGAGATGCCCATATCTTCCTTGGCCTTCCGCAGTCCATGCAGTGCGGCATCATTGAATGACAAGTCGCCCAAACCTCCCGTGGAGAAGACGATTCCCACTCGCTGTTCGCCTATAGCCACACCTGTCGCCGCACCTGTCGTGGCAACAGTTATGGCTATCAACAACAGCAAAACGAAAATCATCAAACGACCTGATCTCCGAAACATACAGACCACCTTTGTGTTAGAGTTGTTGGGTCACGACGTTTTCGCGAAGTCTGCCGAAGAACATATTCTTTCCGGCGGAAAACGGTATTTCAGTTACAGCCATATCCCTAACCACGGTTCCCCTGCTGTCGGGGTTGCCGGGGCCGGCGCAGCAACGCAACCAGGGCCAGGAACGCCGCGACCAGGCCGGCCAGGTTGGAAAGGCCCGGAGGGAAATGAAAGCCGATGGGGGCCTGGAGGATGAAGGAAACGGTTACCGCGGTCATGAACAGGGCCGGGAGCGTGGCGATCCAATGGCATTTGGCCTGCTGTCGCAGAAAGATGGCCGCGGACCAGAGCACCAGCATGGCCAGGGTCTGGTTGCTCCAGCCGAAATAGCGCCAGATGATCAGGAAGTCCTGGGTGGAGACAAGAAAGGCCGCGATGAACAGCGGAACGGCCAGGGCCAGTCTTTTAGCCGCCCGGGCCTGGCTGAGGCTGAGCGTTTCCGCGATGATCAGGCGGCAGGACCGAAAGGCCGTGTCCCCGGAGGTGACGGGCAGGACGATCACGCCCAGGATAGCCAGGAACCCGCCCACCGGACCGAGCAAGGTGCGGCAGACCTGTTCCACCACCAGGGAGGGCGTGCCGCTTTGAATGACCTGAAAGAGGGCCTCGGGCCCGTAAAACAGCGTCATTCCAGCCGCGGCCCAGACCAGGGCGATGATCCCCTCGGCAATCATCGCGCCATAGAACACCAGCCGCCCGCTGGATTCGTTGCGGATGCAGCGGGCCATGAGCGGGGACTGGGTGGAATGAAACCCGCTGATGGCCCCGCAGGACAGGGTGATGAACAGCAGCGGCCAGATGGGCAGGCCTTGCGGATGCGTGTTCACGGTAATGTCCAGGTTCGGCAGAACCGGAGCCTCGCCCAGGGCCATGCCCATGAGCACACCGAGGGTCATGAACAGCAAGAGCGCGCCGAAAAAGGGGTACAAACGGCCGATGATCTTGTCGATGGGCAGGATGGTGGCCAGGAAATAATACCCGAAGATGCAGGCCACCAGGAACTGAACGTTCAGGCCGGTCAGACTGCCCAGAAGCTGGGCCGGGCTGAGGACGAAAACCACGCCCACCAGCAACAGCAGCAACAGGGAAAAGAAGCGCATCACCCAGCGGGCACGGTGCCCCAGGAACAACCCCACCACCTCCGGAATGGACGCGCCCTTGTTGCGCACCGAAAGCATCCCGCTGAGATAATCGTGCACCGCGCCCGCGAAAATCGCGCCCACGACGATCCAGACCAGGGCTATGGGGCCGTAGAGCGCCCCCAGGATCGGCCCGAAGATCGGCCCGATCCCGGCGATGTCCAAAAGTTGGATGAAAAAGACCTTCCAGGTGGGCATGGAGGCGTAGTCCACGCCGTCGGCCATGGTGGAACAGGGAGTCGGACGACTGGAGTCCGGGCCGAAAACGCGCTCCACCACCTTTCCGTAGGTGAGGTAGCCCAGAACGAGCAGGCCGATGCACAAAAGCAAGGTTGTCATTTCAGTTGCCTCTTTCCCATATGTTCAATGCACGCATGTCGAGCACTCCAGCGAAACTTCTCTTTTCATCGTCTGACCAAGATGGTTAACCACGGGGCACACGGGGAGAAATAAATGATTTTACGGAACATGTTCCCCCGTGCCCCTCGTGATCCCCGTGGTTACGAATCCGCGATGAGCATGTGGTGGATGATTTTGCCCTGAAACATGGTCAGGGTGACCCTGGCCTGGGAGATTTCGTCGGCCGGAACCTTGAGGATGTCGCGGTCCAGGACAATGAGATCGGCGGATTTGCCGACCGTGATGGACCCGGTGACGGTTTCCTGAAAGTCGGCATAGGCGCCGCCCAGGGTGTGGGCGTGGAGCATGGCGGCGAGACTGACGCACTGGGCCGGGTTGTAGGACTGGGCCGGGACCGGGCCCTGATCAGGAATCAGTCCGCGGCGGGTGACGCCGATCTGGATGGATTCCAGGGGATTGAAGGTGTTCAGTTCCCCGCTGAATGGCCAGTCCGTGCCGCAGGTCAGGACCGCGCCGCTATTCAGGAGGTCCATGACCGGGTACAGGCTCCAGGCCCGCTGCTCCCCTAATGAAACCAGGGTTGTCCGGGCAAAATGCTTTTCCTCGCAAAACCAGATCGGCTGGAGGTTGGCGATGACTCCCAGGGCCTGGAAGCGGGGAATGTCCCGGGGATGGATCAGGTCGGCATGGGCGATCATGTGCCTAGTGCCGGGACGGGTGCCAGGACGTGCGCCCGGAAGTGTTTTTGGGCGGCCGTTTTCACGCTGGGCCTGCTCTACTGCATCCAGAGCCAGGCGAACGCCCTGATCGCCCACGGCGTGAAAATGGATCTGGAAGCCGTGGGCGTCCAGGGCCGTGACAATCCGTTGCAGCTCGTCCACGGGCCACAGGCATTCGCCCCGGTAGCCCGGCATGTCCGCGTAGGGTTCCAGGAGCAGCGCGGTGCGGCCTTCGATCACCCCGTCCACGAAAATTTTGGCCGTGCGCGGCGTGAGCAACGCGGATTGAAAGGACTCCCGGAGATGGAGCAGGTGATCAATCTGGGCCAGGCCTTTTTCCGGTTCGCAGAGCAGGGAGGCCTGCACCCGCATGTGCAGGTCGCCGTCGCGCTCCAGGGCCTGATAGGCCAACAGCTCTTCTTCATGGGCCATGGCCTCGTGGACCGAGACAATGCCCATATCGGCGGCCCGCTGCAAAAAGGCCCACCCGGCCATGACCCGATCCCGCAAGGTCGGGGCAGGCAGGCGCGACTCCACCAGATCCATGGCCGTCCACTCCCGGAGAATCCCGGTTGCGTCACCGCTGTGCGCATCCCGTTCGATGATCCCTCCCGGCGGGTTGGGCGTGTCCCTGGTGATCCCGGCCAGCTCCAGGGCCCTGGTGTTCACCCAGGCGTTGTGGCCGTCAATGGATTTGAGCAGCACCGGTCGGTCCGGAACAATGGCGTCCAGATGCTCGCGGAGCGGGGCAAGGTCCGGCAGCCAGCCCCCGCCCCGGATGAAGTTCTGGTCCTGGTTGGCCCGGGCATAGCTCGCGATATGGGCCAGGCAGGCATCCCGCTCCACCAGACCGGTCAGATTGCACTCCACCAGATTCATGCCGCCGAGGATGGGATGGATATGGGCGTCCCGAAAGCCCGGCAGGATCAGGCCGCCCGCAACGTCAACAACCTCCGTGTTCGGCCCGATCCAGGCCCGAATCTCCCGGGCCGTGTCAATGGCCGCTATTCTGCCCTGGCGCACGGCCACGGCGTTGGAACATGCATCCGGCGCGACCGGTCCGCCCTTCGCTACTCCTGGCCCGGCAACACGCCCCGCCAACAGGACGCTGTCCGCATAGGGTTGTCGGTGGTTCATGGCCTAGAGATTCTCATTGGGGTCTAGGCGTCTGATGTAGGCCAGCAGATCCCGGGCCAGGTCCGAAAAGACCTGGACCTTGTCGTAGTCAAAAGGGATGTTGTTCAGATACTGCAGGATCAGGGCGTCTCCCCGTCCGGCTTCGGGTTGGATGCCGGAGAAGAAGAAGCCGAGTTTTTCCAGTTCCGCGGTGACGAAACAGGTTGTGGGGTCATCCAGGGGCAAAAAGAGATCAATGGCCGCCACCTGCTTCAGGCACAGCTCGCGCAGGATGCGCCGCACCTCGCGAACACTGTCCGAGCCGTAGCCGTGGACCTTGATCATGGCGCAGTTTTCCAGGGGGTATACCTTGGTATCGATACGCGAGGCCTGGGCCGCGAGAGACGGCGGTTTTTGCGGCGGCGATGCCAGGACATGGGGGGCGCCGATATTTTCGAGAATGCGCCCGATCATCTCCCGGTGGTGCAAAGGGGCGAAAATCCGGCGCGGGCTGGGCTGTTCGAGGTAGACAAAGCTCAAGACCACGCTGATCCGCTGGGTGCCGGGCTCGTCAATGCCCTTGAATTTCCAGGTGGTCGGACTGGTGGCCAGGAGAATGCCGCAGTCCCGGAAGCCCAGCTTGATCACGCCGCGCTGGGTAAAGACATGATTGGCCACGGAGTAGGAGTACACCCCGGCCAGGGGGCGCATGGCCGGGGTCGTCAGCAGGAACCGGGCCAGTCGGCCCATGCAGCCCTGGTTGCGGAAGGCCTGGTTCACGAAAACAAAGGTGTACTCCGCGGTCCTGGCTGCGGCATCCTCAAAAACCAGCGCGGCATGGCCCATGAACTCCTTGTCCTCGGTCACGGCCACGGCGGAGATCATCTCTTCGGCCGCGTTCATTTCCGCCAGACGCTCCGGATAATAAATGACCTCGTTGAAAAACGTATAGCCATGATTCTTGTACGCGCTGCGGGAGACCTCGATGGCCTCGTCCGCGGTCATCCGGCGCACGGTGTAGTCAATACGCGGAGGAGGAGTCTGAATCGCCTGGGGCGTGTTCGGGGGCATATCCTTGGGCGTATCCGGGGGCGAATCCGGGGGTGTATTCGGGGGTGTATTCGGGGCAGGTGCGCTGCCGGCCGACCGCGGGTCAAGGGCGCTTTCCACGGGCTCCTCGTCCTGTACCTGGGCCTCGAAGCCCGGATGGACGCTTTTTCCGGGCAGGTATTTCACCAGGCGGGTTTCCTTGCCGTCCGTCCCCAGGTTGTGGAAGGCGACCTCGTCCATGGTTTGCCGCATCAATGCCATGCCCATGCCCCTGGCCGAGACATGCTCCATATCCTCGCCCTGCTCGAAAACAGGGGCCTTGCCCGGATCAAAGGGGATGCCCTTTTCCCGGATGATGATCCGCAGACCCAGGGTGACCTGCTCGCAGACAATATCAAAGGCGCTCGGTTCGTCGTCTTCCAGAAAGGCATGCTGCACAACGTTGGACACCGCTTCCTCCACCGCGAGTTCAATCCGGGAAATATCATCCCCGGCAAAGCCGACGAGTACGGCCGCCTCGCGCACATATGCCAAGACAAGGGGTAGGGCCGCCATATCGCAAGGGGCGGTGAGCTTGAAGGAAAGGGAATGGTTGCGCATCAATCAACTCCTGTGTCTGTTCCCAAGAAAACCGGTGAAAGATTACCTGGTCGGATCAATGACGACGATCTCACTTCTCAGCACAATCCTCATTGCCTGCCGTCGAAATACCCGGCCAGGGGCACCCGTTCCCAGTCCGCGTAGTCGCATCCTCGCAACCAGATCGTTCGTTCGGCGGGAACGGCCACGACCTGCACCACCGTGCCGGGATGGTAGGCGCCGCCCTCTTCCATGGGGACTTCCAGAAAGTCCATCATGGCCTCGGGCGTGAACAATCCCTTGTACGCCGGGGACTGGGCCAGCCGGAGCATGTTGTCGTAGCGTGGGTCAATGGAGGAGGGTTTCGGCGGAGCGACCCTGCCCCGCCAGTGCGCCGGATACGGGGGGACAAAACTGTTGTAGGCGACGATCAGGCCGCGATCGTCCGCCGGGCGGACCCTGGCGTCGAACGTGGGGCGCTCCAGGGAGACGGCATGGGTCGGGTCCGCGATCTGCAGAATGTAGGACAAGTCGGCGGGAATGCGCTTGAGCATGTTCACGGCCTGCCGCACGTTGTCGCTGTGATTGAGCACCGTGAACAAAACCGAACTCGTGTCCTCGCGCTCGTCATGCTCCGTGGGGTCGGAATACTCGCCGTTGTTCAGCTCGATGAACAGGCCCCGGCTGTTCATCCCTGTTTCCAGGTAAACATTGCCCAGGGGGTGGATATTGGCCAGGGCATTGCCTTCCAGCGGATGCAACACGACCACGGCCAGATAGCGCATGTACCGGCTCATGGCCTTTCGGTCGATGTCCCAGTTGCGGCCGAAGATCAGGGTTCCGTCCTTGGTGTAGCCGTCCCAGACGCCAATGCCGCTGCATGCGCTGGGCGGCTCTCCGCCCAGGATCGCGTTGCTCAGCAACAGCATGCCGGCATTGAGGACCAGTGTTTCATCAAAAGTCAGTCCGGAGGTCTGGCTGATGCCGAGAAGCAGCTCCCGCAACTGCGAGGACAGTCGGCTGCTGAATTTGGCCGCCGTGCTCTTCTGTTCTTCCTCGGATATGCCCCGGGCAATTATATCCCGCGTTATTTCGGAATGAAACCGACGCAGTTCCGGCCCCATCAATCCTCCATACTGGCGCCCCATCTCCAGCCAGGAGCCCGCCAGATCCAGGACCCAGTACGTTCCGGAAACAGTTCGAACGGCACGGCCGTTTTCAAAAGACCGGGACGAGGCTCCCTGCCCGTCGCCCCCGCCCCCGCCACAGGCCGGCACAAGAAGCAGCGCGATGAGCGCGACAAGGAAGACATACCGCTTGACGGCCGGAACCATCTCGAGTGAAGAATACAGATCATCGCGTGTTGGCTGCATAACCTTCTCCTGGTTGCATTGGGTTGAACGGCGGCGTTGCGTGACCAAGCCGCTCCAGCGGAAACACAAACCCCGCCACTACGGAATGCTTTGCCTTTCGCGTTGTCGCAAGCGGAACATCCTCATCCACCCGGACATGCGGCCCCTTGCGGCCTGCCGGGATATCCCAGGGCCGCGCGGGCGTCCCAGCCGACGCAGAGCATGGACTGGTAGCATTTCATGAAGGATTCCCAACCGGAAGAGAAGTCCCATAACGGCAGGAGGACGATCACGGAAACATCTACGGACGGATCGTAGGCCATCAGGGACAGATATCCGTGGGTCGCGCCGGTATGTCCATACCCGAGGTTGTCCGTGTGTTGGGTTCCCAGGGCATACCTGGGCTGGGCCGCGGAAGCGTCGGTCATCATCTTCGTCACGTTTTCCGCGGTGAGGATGTTTTGCCCTTTGAGCAGGGTGCGCAGGTAGGCGTTCAGGTGGGTCATGGTTCCGTACCCGTTGCCTTCGGCCACATTGGCGCTCATGTTGTCCGCGCACATCTCGATCACCTCGCCCTCCGGAGCATGGACCGTCCCGCAGACCGAGGGCGTTGGCAGGCGTTTGTCCGCGGCCAGGTAGGGAAAATGCAGGTTCAGCGGAACGGGGGTCGTGGGACCGTGGACGTGGTCGCGCAGATAGTCCGTGTAGGTCTTGAGGCCGCCGCTGCGATGCGTGTACACCCGGGCGATGATTTCGCCCAGGATCGTGTAGCCGGTGTTGCTGTACTTGTAATTGGCCGTGCCCGGCGGAAAAGAGGAGAGGTTGTGGATGACGTTTTGCTCCACGAGTTCGGTGGAGGTAAACTGATGGTCGGGGTTTTGCTCCTCCATCCATCCCACATACGGCAACCCGTCGCATCCCGGGACCGGATCGTTGGCCACGTCGTACACCCCGGCGTTATGGTGCAGGAGTTGGCGGATCGTGACGCGGTTCTTGTAGGGAATGTTCCAGGAAGGGTCTTCCGGCACGTAGGCCATGTCGCCGCCGGGTATGCGGTCCACGATTCGATCCGTATAGTTGAGCCAGCCGTCCTGGTGCATCTTCAAGATCGCGGCCGCGGTAAAATTCTTGGTGTTGCTGGCAAAGCGAAAATATGTATCCGGCGAGACACGCCGCGATCCGGGGGCCGACGAACCGCTGAAGAAGACGCCCTCCGGGGTCTGGATCAGAACGCTCAGAGAGGGAACCGTTTTGCCCAGGGCGTTTTCCAGGGACGTTCGGACACCGGCAACGGCCTGGTCCATCTCTGGATTCGATACATACGGGGATTCGCCGTCGCCGCCGCCGCACCCGGACAAGGCCAGGATAGCAAACAGCAGCGCCCACAAGGGGATGAAACAACGTTTGGCCTGCATACCAACATGGGGCATCATCTTGGCGTCTCCTTGGTTGATGGGTGAAAGGCGATGATCGTTTAATGATCACTAATCGTGCCATGCGAAAAAACATTTAATTTCAAAGTATTGAAATTAAGCACCATAAGGAAGTAGCCACGCTGTTTGCGCCAGGTTCGTTGGCGGCGCCAACATATCCGTCGGAAGCTGCCGGCTTGCTTCTTTCTGGATTAACAATAATCCATCTCAGATCGCACGAACAGGGGGGAGGGCGCTGCGATGCCATGCGGCTCGGGATTGCGGGCCTTGTCGCTTCCAGGTGTCTACGGCCACGGACCACGGACGGTTGCCGCTTTTCCACTCTTTCAGCCTCCACAGGAGGCCCGCCATGCAACGCGGAGACGAAATATCACCGATGAGTGGATTTTGCTGAGAACAGGTTTGCCCCGGTCCCTGGATCAATCATCGATGAAGAACGTGATGTAGGTGTTTCCCGAGAGATTGTAGTGCAGGACGTCGCGGGCCGTCTTGGCCAGCAGGAACAGGCCCAGCCGCGACAGTTCCGCTTCGTTGGCGCAGGAGGGGTGGACGGGTGGCGGGCAATGGTCCACGTCTTCGACACGTGAACCGCAGATGATTTCCACGAACATTCCGTCTTCCCTGCGCTGAATGTCGAACAGGCAGGTCTCGTCCCCGTCGGCGACGTGCTCGCAGAGATGACCGAACGTCTCCTCGCAGGCCAGGCGCAGGCGATGGAAGCTTCCGTCGCTCATCCTGAATTCGTGTCGAACATCCTCCAGCGTGGCCAGCAGGCTGGGCATTTCCTCCGACCGCGGCGCAAGCCGGAAGGTCTTGCGGGGCTTGGGAAAGAGGACCAGCAACAGACTCATGAACATGGCCACGAACCCACCCATGGCCACGCCGTTTTGGAGCATCGGGGCCAGGGCCACGGGCATCACGTCGGGAAAGAAGCTGCGGGTTTCGGCCACGAGCCCGGTGCACAAAGACAACCCCAGGATCAGGCCGATCTGAAAATCCAGCCCGGAACTGATGATCAGACCGATGCCCGCCGCAAAAAGCATTCCGCAGATGACCACGAGCATTCCACCGATGACCGGGGCGGGCAGGTCCAGCAGAAAACCGGAAATCTTAGGCAAAAAGGCCAGGGCGAAGAGGATGGCCGCGCCCATCAGGCCGACGCGGCGGGACGCCACCCGGGTCATTTTCAGCAGCGGCAGGTTGTCGCAGAACGTGGCCACCGGCGCGGCTCCGCTTAACCCGGCCAGAGCCTTGGCCGCGGCGTCGCCGTACAGCCCGCCCTGGACCTGCTGGTAGTCCACCTTGCGAAACCGGCGGAGCGAAAACTGCTGCACGAGCATGATGTTCCCGGTGCCTTCCATGGCACTGACCAGCGCGGCCATGACAAATGCGGCCAGCAGGGGCACATGGGTCAGTCCCAGGTTGAGTTCAAGCCCGGGCCAGGCCCATCTGGGCAGCCCGATCCAGGGCGCGGAGACGACCTGGTCGAGTTGGAGAATCCCGAAAAACCAGGCCGCCGCGCATCCCGCGCCCAGGCCCAGCAGCGGAGTCCAGAGCCGCAGCGTGGTGGTGCCGAACAGCATCAGCAGCACCAGGACGGCCATGGTGATCACGCCCACGACATAGTTGGGATACGAACCGAATCCGGGTCGATCTGGAAAGCCGCCCTGCCACAGCTCAATGGCGATGGGCATCAGGCTCAGCGCCACGAGGATGATCATGATCCCGCCGATTTGCGGGGTGACGATATGGCGTAAAAACCGCAGGAAGTAGGAGTAGAAAAAGACCACCGGCGCGCTGAGCAGGGTCATGGTGGCCATCAGCTCCAGCCCGCCCATGCGGATCGCGCTCAGGGTGCAGGCCAGAAAAGCGGAATAGGAGCCCATGAAGAGCACGAACCCGCAGCCGATGCGCCCCACCCGCAGGGTCTGGATCAAGGTGCCCAGGGCCGCGACCAGGATCGTGGCAAAGGTGACGAAGGCGACCTGTTCGGGCGGTGTGTGGGTGGCCTTGCCGATCATGATCGGCAAGAAGATGATCCCGTCGAAAATCAGGGAAACATGGGTCAAACCCAAAAGCAGCGACAGCCCCCAGCCCGGCTTGTCGTCCACGGCATGCAGGATGCGATCGGAATCAGCGCGCGGGGGCATGGGTGGCTATCTTTTTAAAAATATGGAGACCGCCTATTCCACCACAAAGTCGAAATAGGTGTCCGGGAACGGTTCGTCGGCCAAAGTGAAGTGCCACCATTCCTTGTCGTAGTACTTGAAGCCGTGTTTTTCCATGAGGGTCTTGAGCAGCAGCCGGTTCAGGCGTTGTTGGGCGTTCAGGTTGGGATTCTCCGGGTGGGAGAGTTCATGGAAGCAGTCAAACCCCGTGCCCATGTCGATACTGTTGTCCGGAAAGCGCTGGTCCGCGGGCAGGAAGCATTCCTGCTGCTCCGTCTTGCCCAGAATGAATTCGGGCTGGTCCGCGGGCGGCAGTTCCACGATGGTCAGGTCCACGGTGCTGCCCCGGCTGTGTCCTGATTTTTCGGCAATGTAGCCGTCCCGGAAGAGGTTTCTTTTGTCCACGGTCGGATAGAATTCCGTCCTGGTGGCCGTGTCGTCCACGTCCCTGGCCCAGCGGACAAAATGGTCCACCGCCCGCTGGGGCCGGAAGCAGTCGTAGATCTTGATCCCAAAGCCGAACGGCGCGAGGTCCGCCCGCACTCCGGCCAAGGCCTGGGCCGCCTCCCTGGTCAGATAGCACTTGGGAGCCTCGTAGCCGTCCACCCGAGCGCCGACAAAATTGTGCTCGGTGAAATACCGGATATCCATGATCGCATCCGGAATCACCTCCCTGATTTCCACAAAGGCGTCCGGTCGCTCCGAAGCCTGGACCCAACCCGACACAACGACGGCAAGCAGCAGCAAGATCATTTTTTTCATGACGTTCTCCGGTGATACGCTGTTATCTGAGTGTAGAAAAAGTCATTTTCCGGCAGTTCGTTCAAAAACCCCAAGTGCAAGGAGCAAAAAAAGTTCAAGGTCGAAGCGTATTTATTGATACGGGAGAGTTTGAATTTTTTGCGGCGACGCAGCAATTGGGGATTTTTCAACGGACTGTTATGACATTTTTGAATTACCATGAGGATCGCCCTTTCAGGGCTATCCTTGTTGGAACATCTCCGTCGGGAGCATTACGCATTTTTGATCAGCCTCACCCTTTTAGGCCGCCCCTTCAGGGCTGGAAAAATATCTCATTGATATCCCAGGGCGTTGCCCTGGGCTGTAGTTGTTTCGCCCTTTCAGGGCTTGATTTCAGCCCCAAAGGGGCGACATGTTATAGCCCAGGGCAGCGCCCTGGGAGAACGATGGAAAAGCAGACGAGCCCTGTAAGAGCGACCTACCTCAGCTCCCTCTCCGTCCCGGGGCGTTGCCCCGGGCTATCGTATCCCCTCATCAGCGCGGCATTACCGCGGCATCAGGGCGAACACACCCCAACCCAGGTATTCGCGCGTGTAAGCGGCATAGCGCTCGGGTTCCGAGGTCAGTTGGGCGCGAACCTCCTCGGCTGACTCGTCGCCGGGATTGGCTTCGAGCCAGCGGCGCATGGTGAGCCACTTGGCCGCCTCGTATCTGTCCCAGCCGTCCTGGTCGGCCAGAACCATTTCAACGACGTCGTAGCCAAGGCGGCCGAAAGACGCGAGAAGTTCCGGGAGCAAGAGAAAGTCGGAGATTGAGTTGGCAAGACACCCCTTGGCAACGTCTTCCGTCGGCGGCAACCGCCGCCAGTAGGGCTCGCCGATGAGGATGATCCCTCCGGGGCGCAGGCTCCGCGCCAGAAGCTCGATAGTGCCGGCAATTCCCCCGGCGATCCAAGTGGCGCCGACACAGGCTGCCACACTGGCCTTCTCGCCGGAGACATAACCGGCGGCATCGCCATGGATGAACCTGACTTGATCCGCGACGCCGAGTTCTTCAGCACGGAGTTTCGCTTGCTCGGTGAACAACCGGCTCATGTCGATGCCGGTGCCGGTGATGCCGTGATCGCGTGCCCAGGTGCACAACATCTCCCCCGAACCGCTGCCGAGGTCGAGCACCCGGGCCCCCGACTCCAGACGCAGCGCCGCGCCGAGAGTGGCGAGCTTTTCGGGTGTGATCGGGTTGTGGATGCGGTGAGCACTTTCGGTGATATTGAATAGTCGTGGGATGTCCATTGTGGGAAATTGCCTTACGAGTGTGAATAGGTTCTGTCAGATTGTAACGCTTGGCGTAGCCGACATCAAAAGCAGAGCGACGAAGGAGCATCGCTTTTTGATGTCCGAGTTAACGCGCATGTTATGCCTATAATACCTTTAATCCTTTCATGCGTTTTAACGCGAAAGTACGCTCAGTATTTCTTAACTCACAGTAACCTCTTACGCAGAGGGTTGACCCTGAATCACGATGATGCTTGACGTCTATCAGCATTGCTGGATGCAATGTCCGTTGTTTAAAACATTTATCAGTAGGCTTTCTATACTCGAACTTAATCCTTTTTCCATCATTAATAGCATAACGGATATCTTGCACTCGTTTTGAGAAAGCGGTTTCGTTATGGCTAAACTCTCCGGAAAATTCTTTCCCTCCATGTTCATCTGAATGGCAAGTTTCACAGAGTAATTCCAGGTTGGACAACTCGTTGCTACCACCTTTAGATAGTGGTTTTATGTGATGAACATGGAGGCGTGAGGCACTCCCGCAATTGCTGCAATGATTCCCTTTCGTGCTGACAAGCAATCCCCTCCTTTCATCCCAATCAGGAGGGTAAGAGAGAAAGAAATCGTATATAGAAAAGAGCTTTTGTTTTGTACGGGTCAATTGCGAGGACAAACCCTCTATATCTGATCTTATTTGAGAAATCGAATCATGTAACTCTTTGACCTCTGACAGTGGTTTAGAAAATAGCGATTTCACTTTAAAAGCGATACTATTTCTCTTTTCAATCTCTTGTTGAATATGATTAATTTCCCGCTGTTTGCCAATAATTTTGGCCTCTATCTCCTCTTTACGATCTTGAAGGGACTTTAAGCATGATTCATGAACGATTCTTCCGTTTGAAAGATGGACTCCTTTAGAAGCATTACCTTGACATAAAGAGCACAAATCACTGCTACCTGCGGTTCCAGAAATGAACTGTCCACATGAACCACATTTCGCCCTTTGGTTAATTCTGTCTAAAGGTATCCGGTTCTTCGTTCCACAGAATTTGCAGGTAATAATTGTTGATGGCATTTCACCAGAAATGAACTGTCCACATGAACCACATTTCGCTCTTTGGCCAATCCGGTCTAATGGTATCCGGTTCTTTGTTCCACAGAATTTGCAAGTGATAATTGTTGACGACATTTCTCAATTTTTATCTGGCATAACGGCAGCCATATGGGGCGCGAGGAACGAGCGTCCCACGCGACAGAAGAAACCAAAATACAATGGCATTGTTAGTAGGCTTAATTGATTGCGAAATCCCCATCATCACGAACCATTTGTAACAATCGCTCTTCTGTTGCCTCATCAAGCACCAAGTGTGGCTTGATACTTTTTCCCGCCACGAAGTCATCAATGGCCGCGATCAATGCCCCAGAACAACCAACTCTTGAGAGCGACTGAATAATCTCTTGTTTTTGGACAAGACTGGTACACCCTTCAAAGTGCCACCCATCAGAGAGCGGATATGGTTGTTCCATCCATTCAAAATTTTTAGAAATGTAGGAGTTCCCGTCTTTGCGACGAGAACCCACGCTTAACGCGTTGTACACCTTATCGGATTGTCCCGCTGCTATTTTGCAGATGATATACGCCAGTCGTGTTATTTGGGTATTCCGCGCTGGCTCTCCGTCAAGAAGCCCCTGATGCTTGTCAGGCGGTGCAGAATTTTCCCAGCGAGCCATCAAACCGAGATACAGATACTCGACGGTATTTTTTATGCCCATTGCTCTCTCCTAATATGCCTAACGCCCGGTTCACCGAGCAAGTTTTTCTTGAAGTCAGCTTTATACTGAGCCGTGAGTTCACCAAAAATATGGGAGCATAAAGCCGACCTCAGAGGAAATGGTGGATGCAACCATGATCAATTTTGATGATTGGATGCAGGCCTTGAAGGCCATTGTCCATTTGATCGTTATCACGCATATCGCGAAGCCCTCGTCAAATTCCGATACTGGGTTCGGGGAGCATTCGGCGTTTGCCCCCGCAAAGCCATTTCCAGCCAAACGACATGAAAATACTTTTTTTTGCCACCCGCTTCGCTAGACCATGCAGGACGAACAAGGCAGACGGAAGAATGCTTCAGCCCACTGACAAAAAATAATGGGCTAAAACAACTGCCTGCGCCTGCGGCGCAAAGTGTTTTTCGTCAGCCAAGTCGGCTGGAGAAAAGTCCTTCTTTGTCTGCCTTTTCCGTCTGTGGCCAAAACTCTGAAAAGAGGACAACCCCTAATGCTTCTCTGGCTTCGGGAAACCGATCAAATAGCAGACGTTGGACCATTAAATGACATTCTCAATGGAAGCAATCGTATCCGGCATCCTTCTCTCCCCTTCACCCCCGCTCCCACTCAAACCCCACGATATTGCGTTCCTCGCGCTCGAACTCCACGCCGATCAGGTAGACGGCTTCGGATTCGGCCCGGTATTTGTCCGCGTAGCCCTTGCGCTTGATCTGTTCCAGGGCGCTGCCCGGGGTCTGGTCCAGGTCTACGACTTTGAATTCAAAGATGTAGGCCCGGTTCTCGAAGAGCACGGTCATGTCGATGCGCCCGTGGTTGGTGGACTCCTCGGATCGGGTGTCCAGGCCCAGACCGGCGAAGTAGCAGTAGAACACCGAGCAGTAGAAGCCCTCGTAGGCGGACAGGTTGTTTGCGCGGTACCAGTCGTGGGGGATGGAGGCGAACACGGAGTGGAAAACCGCCCGGAGATCGTCCACTTGGCCGTGGCGCAGGGCGTTGACCACGGTGCGCAGGGATTTCTTCATTTCCACCGGCTGCTGGGTGAAGAAGTTCAGCAGATACTCGGTGAAACTTTTTTTGACCTCGTGGTTGGGATAGTTCAGGCGGTACAGAACCTCGCCGGGCAGGATTTCCTCCTGGCCGGTGATGGTCAGATAACCGGCCTGGAACAGCAGGGTTTCGGGAAAAATGGACTCCACGTCAAAACTGCCCAGCAGCTCGGGACCGATCTCGATCCGCTCAATGGCCGGGATGACGTAGCGCTTGGCAGTGAGTAGGCGGATCAGGAATTCCGGGGTTGCCGTCTCGAACCAGTAGTTCCGGAACAGGCCTTCTTGCAGGTAACTGAGCAGGCTGTAAGGGTTGTACACCTTCTCCCCCAGCCAGGAATACCCGTTGTACCAACGCCGGATTTCATCAAGGTTCTTGCCCTGCAAGTGTTCGGAGAAGGTGGCGGTCAGTTCCGTTTCGGTCCAGCCGCAGATCGAGGCAAAGCGGGGAGAGAGGGTAATGTCCGTGAGGTTGTTCAGCCCGGAAAACAGGCTGACCTTGGAGAATTTGGACACGCCGGTCAGGAAGACGAACTGGAGATGGGCGTCGTTGTCCTTGATCACGGAGTAGAAGTTTTTCAGGCCGTTCCGGATCAGGACAGCCTGTTCCGGCTGGGTGATGTTGTCCAGGATGGGCTTGTCGTACTCGTCCACCAGGATGACCGCCGGGCTGCCGAATTTCTCCGCGGCCCGGCGAATCAGATCCTCAAAGCAGTCAATGACATCGTCGGGTTGTCGGCACTGGATGCCCAGCTCGTCTTGATTGTTGCGCAAAATGGTGATGATCCGCTGATCCAGTTCCTCGCGGCTGCGCAACACGCCGCTGCCAAAAGAAATCCGGATCACCGGATGCCGCGTGTCCCAGTCCCAATGGTCTTCCAGCCACAAGCCGCGAAACAGCTCCCGGTTGCCCTCGAAAGCCTCCTTGAGGGTGTCCAGGAACAGGGACTTGCCGAAGCGCCGGGGGCGGGAGAGGAAATAATAGGTGCCGGACTCAACAAGCTCATGGACGAATCTGGATTTGTCCACATAGGCGTAACCTTCGGGAATGATTTTACTCAGTGTCGCAATGCCAAGGGGCAGTTTTTTCATGACGCGCCTCGCAAATGGTGGGATGGTACTGAAAAATCTTCATGCCGTTCACCCAAACGTGTATTCGGTCTTCTCGCCTTGTTCCAACTCGTCCAGGCCGGTCATTAATTCCTTGATCAGCGAATAGGGAAGATCCGGATTCTGTTCAACCTGTTTGCCGATTTGCGCTCAGTGTTCAATCTGGCCCGTCAGGGAACGATGATCAACACGCCCGAACATTTTTGCCTGGGAAGCAAGTTCTTCTGATATGCGTACAGCGGTCGCCATGGCTGCACTCCCCTGGTTGTTTTGAACAAAAAAACCACTAGTGTCCCAACGTTTTTCATTAATCAATGCTTAAGACTCTGTAAAATATGACTTTTTATTCTTTTTTGGCTGTTACCGATTTGAACATCCAGCAGCTAGTACCTTATACCTCTTGCAACATTT
>NZ_PZKN01000049.1 GCF_003046795.1 Desulfonatronum sp. SC1
CCCCAAGCCCGGCCACCCCCGCGCCAAAACCCGATCCAGCCGCATGCCGTGGCAGTCGGCCGGAACTACATGTTCTGATAAAAACGGTTCAAAGCTGGACATGACAAAGCCGGGCTGTTTCATTTCCGAAACAAGTTAATCAATATCGTCAGGGCGATGCTGACGACGATCATGGACGTGATCGGAAAGAGAACCCGCGTCCGTCCCGACTCATACCGTATATCGCCCGGCAACTTCCCAAACCACTGCACCAGCCACGGCGCATACCGCCAGATCAGACCAATTGCCACAAGCAACAACCCGATCCCAATCAAATAACGCCCCATCGCAACCGTCTCGCCTGCTGTTTCAGTATGAGAAGTAAACCCCGCGGATAAACAACCCCATGCCATTTCCAACGCGGCAAGCGTTCCTTCATAAATGACCGTGACGCGCATGCTTGGGCGTGACCGCAAGGCGCATGTGGTCGAGAATGCCGCGGAATGTTCGCAATTCAGGGTTCCCCTTGGAAGACAGCGTCCTGTACAGCGTTTTTGGGTTGACCTTGGCCGATACGGCAATCTGTTTCATGCCGAAGGCCTCGGCAACCCGCCGCAAGGCCGTCATGATCTCCTCCTGTGATCCATCCTCGATAACGGCATTTAAATATTCCGCGGCAAATGCCGGATCTCGCCGAAAGCTGGCGATGGTGGCCTCTTCGTGAGCGATATGTGGTTCATTCATGACGGTTCCTCCAACCTGTTGCGCTGCAACTAGTCGGTCTTGCAGGCTATGGCCTTCCTGATGTCAGCTTGCTGACCTCGCTTATCGCCGCCGCCAACAAGAAGGACAACAACTCTCTCCCCATATTGAAAATAGTAAACCCTGTATCCAGGACCAGGGGGTGACATCTTTGTAGCCAACGGATGTCAGAAAAAATCAGGACGGGTCGCCCTTATCCCGCGAAATCCGCGGAAAAATTGGTATGGCAGATTTTTATCAAGTCTTGAACACTACTCGCCTGTGCCATGACAGGCAGGCTTGGTCCGGAATAAAATGATCCTCTTCCGGCTTGAAAATGGGACGATGTTCCAAAGTCATGATCACGCCGGGGTTGTTCTGCTCTGCCCGGGCCATGGGCGAGACAAGCACCTCGTAGTCCTTGCTCACGCTCATGAACCCCTCGTCAAAACTCCAGTGACACAACCTGCACAAGGCCATGCCGTTGACCGGCCTGTCGTCCTTGCTCTCGGACCAGGGCCTGATGTGCGCGGCCTCGACAATGGTGTGGCCGTCCGGGGTGAGCATGCGGATGCCGCACAGGGCGCAGCGGTGCATATACAAGGACATGACCGCCTTGCGAAAGGCCTGGTCTCGGACTTGACGGGGTCGATCCTCCGCTGCGGCGTATGGCATGGCTTTTTCAGCCGCGGCCAGCAGGCGTTGGCTGTACTCGTAGGCTTCCTGGTTCTCCGATGCGTCACGCAGGAGGATTGGCTGGACATCCGGTGAAAAATAAGTGTGCAGCAAGGTTGCCCGGAGTTGTTCACGGCACTGGTTGTCGGTGATGCATTGGAAGAGTTTCTGGGTGATCTTTGCGCCGAGGATCACACTGCGTAGCCGAGTCATGGACGTGACCGGCCGCTGTTGGAGATCGGACTCCATGCCCGGCCTGAGTACAAGCTCCCAGAACCCTTCGCTGTGCATATGGTAGAAAGGATAGGCCATGTTGCCCGCTGTTCCTGCTGGCATGATCAGACTCCAGTAGCGGGTAAAGCGTTCTGCCAGGTCAAAAGACGGTTCGATAGAAAGGCTGGGCAATGTCACCTTGTGCGGCCAGGTCCAGGAGGGACAGGAGCAGGAACGGCTTGTGGGGGGCGCGGTGGTTCGTGCCGGCTGTCCAGCGGTTGCGGTTCTTGTCCGTGCGCAGGCTGGTCAGGTATTTGAGCAGGTTGTTCGGGTTTGAAGCCACTTGGGTAACGTCTTTCAGCTTTGATATTTTGGCAATTACAATAAAAGTTCAAGCAGATATTTTGATCTAAGGTTCTACCTTACTCGATAGCTTCAATAGATAGAAAAACCGTTTCACTTCTCCCATTCCCGGTACGCCCTCGGCTTCACATCCCGGCATTTCTGCTCCACCTGGTAGGCGATGCGCTGGATCATGCTTGCGTCCAGTACGACGGGCAGCTTGCAAAAGAGACCGTGTGTTCCTTTGCCGTTGATGATGAAGATGTCAGGCTTAGCGGTGCGTTCGACGTACCAGCCGGGTATGGCCAGGACCGGCTGAGCCAGGACCGGTTCGCCAACAGCCTTGCTCAGTTCGCCGGATAGCTATGCTGCCTGGCGCTTGGCCTGCTGGATTGGTTCGCTCTCGATCCAGCAGGGAAATTTGAGTTGTTTGCCGTCATAAAACACTTTGGCGTCAGCCTTCCCGTCTCCTGTTGTGGGCTTGGATCTGGCTTTGGTCTCCACGGCAAAGACTCCGGCGGGACCGACAAGCACGTGATCGATATTGAATTTGCCAGCGGGATAATCGTGAAAGACATTATAACCGTTGGCTAAAAGCTGGTTCAGTTCCTGGCCCACGGCCATCTCGCCTTCGAAACCAAGCCGGGCATTGCGTCGTTGATTGATATGGAAATTCATCCTGTACAACCCGAATCCGTAGAACAGGGCAAACGGAAGGTAGAAAATGAGATTGTCCTGGAAAAATCGATCCGGATGGTGGATATGCACGAAGAGGATTGAATAGAGAAAAATCGGTAAAAATAAAAGAACGAACAGCCATTGCGTTACATCAATATTTATCAGTTCGATGCGTTTGAATTCGGAAAAACCTGGTCCGCGCAAAAAATCCTTGGTAAATGGTGACCGTTTCCACCTTATCTCCGTAAGTTTTCGGTGGGCAATCAAAAATCCGAGAAGAACAGCAAACGAGACGAAGAGGATCAAGATGGGAGTGAATTGATAGGCAAGTGTGAACATGATCGACCAGTGCTTGGGAAATGTCCAAGAAATTGGAATGCCATACGTCTGAAGTGCAGGCAAAGGCAAACGTTGAGGGTCAGAATATGCGGTTCGTGCCCGGCCTTGCGGATGATCTCCGGAATCGGGTCTCGAAACAGCTTGCCGTAGTAGACTGGCGGGTTGGAATCAGCCATTGCTCGCCTGCTTTACCGCCCGCAACACATACCAGCCATATCTCCCCCGTACCCAATACCGACGCATTGATAAACGCATCCACCACCGCAAGCCCCATATCTGCGCCCCCCCGCGCAAATCCTCATCCCGCCAGAGCACGAACACCCGGCCGTCCTCGGCCCTGCTCGTTCCCTCCCCCTGCTTCATGGTCAGCAAAACATGTCCGCCGGGTTTGAGGGGGGTGCTGTGTAGAGTGTGTTGAGCATTTGCGATGGTTGTTAAGGCATGCAGCAAGGTAACGCTGACTTACCGCGCTTCCGGCCCAGACACCTGGGCATCCGTCGCGTTCAACATTTGGGCCGGCAGGTCAACGGGCTCGCTGCGCAGGATTTTCCGAACCATGGCCGCATCCAGCCCGGCACACCCCGTCTACAGTCCGAAGCGTTCATGCATCCTGTCGTGGCACTGCCGCAAAAAGGCGAGCATTTCCGATGGGTCACCGGTGTCGAAATAGCGGATCATGCCCACGTTGTATTCATGCAAGCGCTTGGCCGGGATGGACAGAGGGGGACGGGCCTTGCTCAGCAGCAGCCCGTTCATCATCAAAAGGCCGGTCCGTTTGTTGCCGTCAAAAAAGAACTGGTTGCGGGCGAACAACAGGTGCAGGACATAGGCCTGATCGCGCAGGTCTGTGTATTGATCCAGGCTCTGAATCATGGTCTGAAAATAGTCGTCCAGGCTTTCCGGGTCCGGCGGTTGATAGTCCGTTCCGGAAATGCCGACGCGACCGGAGCGGAATTGCCCGACCTCCAGGGCTTCATCCTTGGCGATAATTGACTGCAACACGCAGGCAACCGGCTTGCTGACCTGAAAGGCGTCCTCCTCCACCAGGGAAATCAGTCTTTTCCAGCCCAGGGCCTGCTGCTTCAGCTTTTCCTCGTCTGCCACCTTGTGCCCGCCCACTGTTATGCCCTGCAGGTAGGTTTGGACCTCCGGCATGGTAAAGGGCATGCCCTCGAGGGCTTGCACGTCGTAGACCAGCTCGGCGAACAGTTTTTTCGCAATGAATATGGCGCGTTGGATGTCTTTGTGCATGACAAGATATGTCCTGGCCTACAGCCTCTGAAACAGGGTCCTTCAAAACAAATTTGTTCTCGACTCTCCTTCCTGAAATCTCAATTTTGCCGACATGTCGAGAGAGCATGGTCAGGCCAGTGTTGACCGTTGCTGCGATCATCCGACGGGCTTCTTCGATCATCAGGCGCAGATCGTTCAACAGGCCGGGCTGGGGCTGGCTGTTGATTTGGCGTTTCAGGGCGCGATTACTCCAGCTCTGATCAGCCGCTTCGCTCATGTACCTCCTTCCGCCTCATGTTCGTTCCGTCTGACCTAAATCCCGACCGAACATGTTTGTCAACCATCCCGGTCTATTCCGGCGGTGACTCACGGCATGTACCGCAAAAGAGCGAGCCCGCCTACAGCCCAGCAACCAGTGCCTTGCGCCCCTTATTTTCCGGTTGCAGACCGATTTCCTGGAACACCTTGGGCGGCACGAGCATCGGAGTCACGTCCCGGATCTCATCAATCAGGTTCAGGCACCAGGCTTCAAGTAAATCAATGGGCTCGTCCTTGAGAAAAATGTTTTTCAAATACCCCTGCACCCGTTCGCGGAGCGTTATTTTTCCCTTGGCGGTCAGCAGCTTGCCCAAGGATTTCAAACGGACCTGGGCCTCGGGAAAATAGAAATGGGTTCTGTCGTTTTTCCGGGCCAGAAAGGATTTGGCCCAGTCCAGACGGACCATGGCCAACCCGTGCCAGTCAGCGGCTTCAAGATCGTCAAGCGGGCCAACGATGTGCGTCAGTAATTGATCAATCATTCGCTCGTCTTCACGGTTCATCTTTTGCGCCATGTCGGTGGCCTTTTCCGCTGTGAGCACTGAATTGGTCTGAAAGATTCGTGCGAAATGATAGAGCACCGTGGTGCTCCGTTCCACGCTGCGCTCCCCCTGATCCCCCAGGGCCAGGATTGCCGCGGCCGCGCTGGAGGCTGAAATCGAAGCCCGGGTCGCGATGCGCCGCCCCTGGGCTCGCCAGAAGTCAAACTGCCCCATAAGGTAATGCAGTGCGCGGATTTCCCCACCTGGCGACTCAATATCAATGGTGATCTGGTTGTATTGATAATATCCAAAGGCCAGGTTGATGGTTTCGATCAGCGACTTCATGCTATAGGCATCCACTTGTCCACTGTAGATGATCCGGCAGTCGTGGGGCGTGAACAACGGAACCAGCCCCTGGCTGGATGCGGTGTTCTGAGAAAAACATGTCACGTCGTGAAGAGAAACAGGCGGGAATGGGTACATCAGGCGTTCCTTTTTTTGATGTGCCGAGCGCGCTTCGTCGCCCGGCAGGGTTGCACAGAGAATGCAAGGCGCGTTGCCTGTTACACGAATAACGGGAGCTGACGACGGCCCCATTCGCCATTGGACAGTAGATAGTAGGCCTCCCCAGGGTGCAAGGTGGAAGGCGGACGGACCCGGGTGACCGACTTGTCGCCGATGGGCGGCTCAGGGAAAAGGGCGTGCATGGTCTTCGCTGTGTCCACGTCCGTGTTGCGGAAATAGATCTTGTTGGCTGTGTTGTTCAGCATCACGTCAATGGCCGCATCCGCTCCGGGTATCCCATGCAGGGCATATTTGATGGAGGCCAGGGACTGGGTCGCCAGAATACAGGAAACGCGATGCGCCCTGCACCGGTCCAGAAAGGACTGTTCTCCGGAATCCGGGTCCGCGGTGACGAAACGCTGAAACTCGTCGCAGATATAGGCCACGGGCCTCTGTTTGTTGGAACGGCACTGGACCAGTTGGAAAAATTTGTTCTTCACTGACCGGCCCAGAACGTCCGCGGTCTGGGTGGCCACGGGGCCTAAGGAAACCACCAGCACCTTGCCCTCTTCCACCACCGTACGCACGGAAAGCATGTCCGGCCCACCAAAGGCAAACGGAGAAAACTCCACAAGCCGGGTCAGCTCCTTGTTGGACACTTCCGCCAGAAACGGCGTGGCCGTGGCCGCCACATGATTGAACTGCTGGATAAGATCATCGGTGGCGGTGTAGCTGGCAAAGGTATGCAGCATGCTGAAGGGAATCTCCGCCATCTTGAGCAACCCCTCCACAGCCACCTGAACCTCTTTCAGTTTTTTCGTCGTCAGCCGCGCATGATCGACGATGGCCTTGATCTTTCCGAAAAAGGGGCCATGGATGATCCCCTGTTTCTCATGCCGCAAAATGGTGGTTTTTTTGATGATGTCGTTCATCAGGCTTTGGCCTTTCATGGCCTTGCGGTAGGCCTGCTCGGCCTGAAGCAGTTCCAGAATGAAACTTTTGGCCAGTTCCACCCAGATGGTGTTGTCACCTGCCCGGGCATCGGAATAAAGTAGCTTGAGCTTGAACAGCTTGTTCAAGCGGTCGGTCAGGGGCAGATTGCTTTGGCCCTCGAAAAAATACAGGCGGCTCAGCTCCGAAAGCGTCACAAGTCGGTGCTCCTCCCCCCTTTGATGTAATTTTCCGACAACGTGTTCCAGCAGTTCATCCTTCGGATCGATGACCAACATCGCGGTTTGCAGACTAGCCATGTGCCACCTCCTCTCGTGCGTCGGTCGTGGTTTCCAGGTCGTACTCCAACAGGCTGCACAACAGAGGCAGGATCACGCTTTTGGTTTTTCCGGCCCCGGTCTCCCCCATAACCATCCAGTGCCGGCTCATCATTTTGGGCGAAATCGACGTCATGCCCAACCATTCTCCAGGCAGGACGAAATCCGGCTCGTTGGCCCATTCCAGAGGAGGGCTGGGGACCATGGGC
The DNA here is from genome assembly GCF_003046795.1 of Desulfonatronum sp. SC1. Classification (NCBI taxonomy): domain Bacteria; kingdom Pseudomonadati; phylum Thermodesulfobacteriota; class Desulfovibrionia; order Desulfovibrionales; family Desulfonatronaceae; genus Desulfonatronum; species Desulfonatronum sp. SC1. Next base: position 6,982 of record NZ_PZKN01000049.1, read on the forward strand.
ACGTCGGCATATCGCGTATCCATGTATTTCTCAGCCTCCGCCAACGGCTCCCAATCCTCTACCATTGTCGGCTCGTCTTGGTTTTCAAGGCCATTCGTCTCAGCCTGCCCCCGCTCCCTTTCCAGGTACCTGCGTGCGCTTGCACGGTCATATTCCATAATCTCCTCCGACTGGCCATATTTAGAGGTATATAATATACCTAATTAAAACTTTTGCCATACCACCACACCGCCATGCACCTGGCGGAACAACGACCCAAAAGAAAGAAAAGCAACTTACAGAAAAAGGTTAACGAGACGAACTACCCGGACGGGAATGGATAGACATCCTCCAGCCATTCCAGTCCCTCGTCCAGATACGTCGCCGGGTCGATGCCCCCCGGCGTCCCCAGCCCTAAAACCTTGATGCCTCCTTCAATCCATCCTTCGTAGTGCTCATGGTGATGGCCATGGAGCACCAGCCGCACACCCATGTACCGGGCCAGATCGCCGAGCATCTGGAAGCCATTGGGATGACATTCCGGTGCCTCGTGCAGAATCAGGACGTCCGCCTCCATCTCGGCCATGGCCTCCAAGTCTTCCTTGAAGATAGCGGTGACGTGTTCCATGCCAAGCCTGCGTTTTTGAAGCCATGCCTCGCGAGTGGGGATGCATACGCTCAAATCCTCCATATCCTCAATCCGGTCCACGCCCGAAGCGTTCAAAATTTTGCCGTTGAACACGCCGTTCAGCCCGGCCACCCGCAGATCGCCGATCCGGACCACCTTGCGGTGCAGGCAGCGCTCGCTCATGGATTCCAGCCTGGCGAGCTGCTCCGGTTTTTCCGCGTCATGGTTGCCCAGAATGTACCAGGTTTTGTCCGCCAACGGCCCGAGGATCGTCCGCAGGTCATCCGGCGGCTCCAGGTCGCCCGCAATAATGATCCTTTTGGCTCTTGGACCGTGGGCGAGAATCTGAGAATAATCCCCATGCGGATCGGCAACGAGCAATGTGCGCACTCCACCTCCTTTTTTTACCATTCGAGTATATAATATACCTAAAACAGGCCTTATTGTCAAGCCCTTTCGGGAAACCGTTCTAATTGCCCAGAAAGAGGGGAAATGAATGTAACGATTCCGGTATAATCAGGGCGCGGCTAAGTCTATGCACTGGTTTCAAGCATGCCGCCCGGAGGTGTTGCGCGAATACAAAAGATGACTACGAAAAAAAGTCAAACCAAGGTCGAATGAATAGTATTGCTTTTTTCAGGTATACCATGTTGCGCTTGTTTTGTCAATAGGGTACGGTAAAATTTGATTGTCAAGGAGCAGTCCAGCTTCTTGAATCTGGCCCCTGAACTCATTGAAAGTGGCAGCGAGAACGAGGCGAGAGAGGGTATCGAGATGGCCCAGTTAGGCGATTCGAGCGTGTTGGGAGATCTGGTGAAAATTCGCACCGGGATCCAATCCGGCGGCAGTGCGAAAAAACGCCGGGACACCGCCAAGGAGTGCGATGCCCGAGTGATTAAGGTCAGGGACGTGACCTCGGAGCACACCATAGACTATGAGCGGCTGACCACGATCAGCACGGACGCCGATCTCGCGGAAAAACATTGGTTGAAGAGCGGCCAGGTGCTTTTTTTCGGGCGGATGGGGCAACGCTACACGGTGCTCATTGAAGGGGACGTGCCCCAGGGCGTCCTGGTGGACAAATTTTTTTTCGTCATCACCATCAGGAACAGGGAACAAGTGCGCCCCGACTACCTGGCCTGGTTCCTCAACTCAGGACCGGCTCAAAAGTTTTTCAAGGCTAATGAGTCCGGCTCCCCACATGGGTTCATTTCCAAGGCGACGCTGGATAAATTGCCCATCGACCTGCCAGGCCTGGACATCCAGGAGCGCATCGGCGCGGTATGGTCGCGCTGGAAAAGAAAAAAGCAAGCCGTGCTGGAGGCATTGGACAGTGAAGGCCAGCTGATTGCAGCCAAATTGGATCAGGCTGCGTGGAGCGGAATCCATGAGCAATGACTTTGACGTGCTGTACCGCATCGAAAAGCTGGCCCAACGCGACCTGGGCTGGGACAAAGGGGTGCTGACGCCGTTTCTGGCCCTTTGGCGGATCATGTCGCAAGACCTGGGCGAAGGCCAGGGGGAGTACGGCTTTGACGCCTACCCGCGGCGGGGAAATCTGGCTCAGGTGCTCGGGAACTTTGAGCAGAACCATGCCCATCGCCTGCGAAACGTCTTCTCCGACTTCCTTGCGTTGCACCGGCGGACGCGCGACATCAGACTCAACGAAAGCTGGGGCACCATTCACGCTGAACTGCGGGACAACACGCGCAAAGACGTGTTTCGCGGTTACCGGGCGGCAGGGGACTACGCCGAAACCCTCAGCCGGATTCTGCCCATCACGCCTTATCCGCTCTGCGAAATGATCGCGGAGATGCTTGAACCCGGGCCGAGGGCGCGGGTGCTGGATCTGGGCTGCGGCAGCGGAATGGGGCTGCTGGCCTTCCTGGAGCGACGTCCCGAACTCCAAGATCCCGTGGGCTGGGAGATCAGCCCGGAACTGGCGAACCTGGCCGCGTGCAACCTGCTCCTGTTCGGCCATGCGCAAGCCGACATCAAGGTCACGGATGTACTTGCCACGCCCTTGACGGAGGCTTTGCCCAATACCGCGAAATTCGATCACGTCATCTGCCACCCGCCGACCGGATACAAAACCTTTCGCAAGGCCGACGTCCGCAAGTACTTGCGGGGCACGTTCGCCGAAACACTCATTGAGCGCGGCTACCAGGAACTGCTTTTCGCGGCCTGCGCCGTTCATCACATGCACCCGACAACCGGCAAGGCCGCCCTGTTCCTGCCCGCCGGCTTTCTCGTCAGCCAGGCCGGACTCAATTTGCGCCGACATGTTGTTGACTCCAATATCCTGGATGCCGTGATGCTCTTGCCAAGTTCCATGACGCCCATGCTTGCCTCCAGGCAGGCCCTCGTCATCCTGAACAGGCAGCGGACGCATGAGGCCGTGTTGCTTTTCGATCCCGGCGAAGAGGATGTACCGGCCAAACAGATGATCCAGGATTATCGCAGGCTCGCATCCGGACATGTTTCCAGTCAGTCCAGACTGGTCGGACTAGAAGACGTCAAATCCCGGAACTACAACCTCAACCCCCTGGCCTACGCGGATCAGGGGCAATCCGCCCATGACAAAAAGAACAACCTGGACGAACTTGAACGGGCATATCTGACCAGAAAAGAAGCGGCCGAGCGTGCCGAAAAGGCCTTGCAAGAAGCCTTGGAAAAGCTTGCCCCGTCGGGGCTCTGAAAAAAAATGGACGGGAAAAGGGGCGGTGGTTCAAAGTAGGGGCGATTCGCGAACCGCCCCTACCCGGAAAAACAAGGACATTTTTTCTCGCCCTACGGATTTCTTCTCCAGAATCCGACGTGGAGCGGTATCCCGGCCAACCGTTGGTTTCCGACCCGTGAAACAAAACAACCGGGCTGGATCGTCAGTGAGACGACCCTGCCCGGTTACATTTTTAGACTCTGGTTGAACCAAGGTTAGCTGGGGCGCACCGCCACCACCGGGCAAGGGGCTTGGCGAAGCACCTTTTCGGCCACAGAGCCGAACAACAGACGATCCATGCCCTTGCGTCCGTGGGTGCCCATCACGATCATGTCAGCCTGCTCTTCCTTGGCGCAATTCAGGATTTCCTCGGAAAAGTCGCCGCAGGTCACTTTGGCTCGATGGTTCATGTCGCTGAAATGGCGCTCCATGAATTCCGCCAGGGTCTTTTCCCCTTCCGAAACCATGGTCGTGCAGAATGTTTCCATGGAGTTCATCGGGATACCGAAGTCGGCGTAAATGGTTCCGGACGGGACCACATGGATGCAGACGACTTCCGCACCCAATGGCTTGGCCAGAGATTTCGCGCAGTCCGCCACCTTTTCGCTGACGGATGAGAAATCCACCGCGCACAAAATCCTCTTGATGCTCGACATGAGACACCTCCTCTGTTGTAGGTTGCACATCCTCCTCGACGCGGATGCGCCCTTCCCCGCACTGATTCAGGCGAACGCGGGGCCGATTTACTGAACCGCGGACAAAAAGCATGCGGCTCAGTACCCTTTGTCTTTTCCGGACATCTTCATTATGACCCTCCGCACAAGGAAAAGCAAGACTCAAAGAACTTTCAGGAGAGCGTTCCCGCTTCCTCCCCCAACCACATCATTCCGCACGGCATGGAGAACCGCTCATGGACAATCCCTTCGTCCTCGTCGAAACCAACTTGGGCGATCTGCTCATTGAACTGTATCCGGACAAGGCCCCGCGAACCGTGGCCAACTTCCTGCAACACGTCGACGACAAGCATTACGACGGGACCATCTTTCACCGGGTGGCGCGAGGATTCGTCATCCAGGGCGGCGGGTACGACAGAGGGCTGAACAAGAAACCCACCCTGCCTCCCATCCCCAACGAGGCCAAGGGCGGTCTTTCCAACGTCAAGGACAGCGTTGCCATGGCCCGAGCGCCGGAGAAGGATTCCGCCATGGATGAATTCTTCATCAATGCCGCGGATAACGGGCCGGACCTGGACCACCAGGACGACTCCGACGAAGGCTTCGGCTACGCGGTCTTCGGCCAGGTGGTGGAAGGCTCGGACGTGGTCAAGAAGATCAACTGGAAGGTGGTCAAAGCCACGGAAGACTTCCCGGAGCTGCCCAGGGACGAAGTATATATTATTTCCGCCCGGCGCTTCGAATGAGCGAGGCGCGACGAGAAGAGTTTCGCCGAACACATCGCGCGAAAGAACCACAACCCCGGAGGAGAGAAATGAAAAGGTTTTTTTTCGGATTACTGACCATCGCTTTGTTGCTGGGCGGCGGGCTCGGGATCACCGGCCAGGCCCAGGCGGCCCAGAAGATGAACATCCGTCTGGCCCACGTGGTCAACGAACAGGACGGATTTCACATCGCGGCCCTGAAATTCAAGGAGATCGTGGAAGAGCGCACCAACGGCGCCGTCACCGTGGCCCTGTTCCCCAATGCCCAGCTCGGAGACGAGCGGACCCTGCTGGAAGGAATGCAGATGGGCACCGTGGACATGGGCATCATCACCAATGGCCCGGTGGCCAACTTTGTCGAAGAAATCGCGGTCTTCGAGCTGCCCTTTCTGTTTCCCACTCCTGAAGCGGCCTATGGCGTTCTGGACGGTCCCATCGGCAGGGAGCTGCTGGACAATCTGGAACGGGTCAACCTGAAAGGCCTGGCCTATGCCGAGCGCGGCTTCCGCAACCTGACCAACTCCGTGCGCCCGGTGATCACCCCTGACGACCTGGCCGGCCTGAAGATCCGGGTCATGGAGAACCCGGTCTACATCGACACCTTCACCACCCTGGGGGCCAACGCCGTGCCCATGGCCTGGACCGAGGCCCTGACCGCCATGCGTCAGCGGACCATCGACGGCCAGGAGAACCCGGTCAACGTGATCCACTCCTTCAAGCTCAACGAACAGCAGGCCCACCTGTCCATGACCCGCCACACTTACGCCCCGGCGATTTTCGTCATGGGCCTGGCCAAGTGGCGCGGTTTGAGCCCCGAAGTCCAGGAAATCTTCCTGGAGGCCGCCCAGGCCGCGGCGGAGCATGAGCGCCGGGTGAACGCGGAGATGGAAGCCGGCCAGCTCCAGGAACTGGCCGACGCGGGCATGCAGATCGTCATGGAGCCGGACACCGCCGCCTTCCAGGCCAAGGTCGCGCCTGTTTATACCAAGTACGGCGAACGATTCGGCGCGTACTTGCAACGTATTCTGGATGCCATCCAGTAAACGCTTTGGGCGGTCAACACCGCCCTTTCACCCGGACAAGCTGGTCCACGGCGTCGGCAGGGCCTCAAGCCTGGTCGACGTCGTGGCCGGTGTCCTGGCCTTCTGCGCCCTGACGACGATGCTGGTGGTGATCACCCTGCAGATCGTCTTCCGGGTCTTTTTCCAGGCCCTGCCCTGGTCCGAGGAATTGTCCCGCTACCTGCTGGTCTGGACCACCTTTCTCGGGGCCACCATGGCCTATCGCCGCGGCGTGCACATCGCCGTGACCTTCCTGGTGAATTCCCTGCCCGCGCTTCTGGGCCGGATGGTGCGCATCGCCGGCATCCTGGTCTCCCTGATTTTTTTCGGGACGGCCATGTTCTACGCGGTGCGCTACATGCAGTTGCAATCCTTTCAGGTCACGGCCTCCCTGCGCCTGCCCATGCCCTATGTCTACGCCGTGATGCCCGCGGCCTTCGGGGTGATGATCCTCCACGGCCTGCATGCCCTGCTTCTGGAAATCTTCCCGGAGCATCGCCCGCCCGCCGTGAACGTGACCATCCGTCACGAACCAATCCCGGTGAATCCTCCGGCTGATCCTTCCGAACCGGTTGCCAGGCGGACTTCCGGCTCCAGCTGCGGGTGCGGCGACTGACCATGGCCCTGCTGCTCTTCGGCTCATTCCTGGCCCTGATGTTCCTCGGGGTGCCCGTGGCCATCGCCATTGCCTTGGCCTCCATGTTCGTCCTGATCCAGGACGGCATCCCCCTGATGCTCATTGTCCAGCGGATGTTCGCCGGGACGGACAGCTTCCCGCTGGTGGCCGTGCCCTTCTTCATCCTGGCCGGAGACATCATGGCCAAGGGCCAAGTCTCGGCCAGGCTGGTTGATTTCGCCGACGCCCTGCTGGGATTCGTCCGGGGCGGGCTGTCCATCGTCGCGGTGCTGGCCGGGATGTTCTTCGCGGCCATTTCCGGCTCCGGGGCCGCCACCACCGCGGCCATCGGCTCCACCCTGGTCCCGGAACTCAAGCGCAAGGGCTACGACACGGCCTGCTCCGCCTCGCTCATCGCGGCCGCCGGTACCATCGGCGTGGTCATTCCGCCCTCCGTGCCCATGATCCTCTACGCGGTCATTGCCCAGGAGTCCGTGAGCCGGCTGTTCCTGAACGGCTTCCTGCCAGGCGTGGTCATGGGCGCGGTGCTGATCGCCATCGCCGTGCGCCAGGCCTGCGTCCGTTCCTACCCGCACGGGGCGCCCTTTTCCGTGCGCAACATCCTGCGGACCTTTCTTCGGGCCGTCTGGGGGCTGATCACCCCGGTGATCATTCTCGGCGGGATTTTTTCCGGGCTGTTCACCCCGTCCGAGGCCGCGGTGGTGGCCGTGAACTACGCCCTGTTCGCCTCACTGGTGATCTACCGAGACATGTCCCTGAAGGACGTCTACCGGATCATGTGCCGATCGATCATGACCACCGGGGTGATCATGTTCCTCATCGCCACTTCCGCGATCATGAGCTGGGTTCTGGCCAACTATGGAATTCCGGCCCTGATCGCCGAAACGGTGCTGGGCCTGTCCTCGAATCTCTACGTGATCCTGTTCCTGATCACCCTGGTCATCCTGCTAACCGGGATTTTCGTGGAAACCGCCTCGGCCCTGATCATCCTCACCCCGGTCTTTTTGCCCCTGATCCGCCAGCTGGAGGTCAGCCTGGTCCATTTCGGTCTGATCATGGTCATGGGCCTGGCCATCGGGATGATCACCCCGCCCGTGGCCATCAATCTCTACGTGGCCTCGTCCATCACCGGCCTGTCCATCGAACGGATCACCCGCTCCATCATCCCCTACATGCTCGGCCTGCTCGCCGTGCTCTGGCTGGTGGTCTACCTGCCGCTGTTCCTGCCGGTGCTGTTCTGAGACGACGTGCTTCTCCATTCACGTCATCAACCCGCATTCGTTATTCCCCCTTCAGGAGTTCCCATGAAAATCGTCGTCGCTCCCAATGCCTTCAAAGGCTGTCTGTCGGGGTCCGAGGCCGCGGACGCGATCATTACGGGCATCAAACGAGTGCCCAAACCGTATCAAGTCGCCAAAATGCCCATTGCCGACGGCGGAGACGGCCTGTTGGACGTCCTTTCCCAGCGACTCCCCGGAAAAATGGAAACCACGACCATCCACGACCCGCTGTTTCGAAGCGTCCGGTCCGATTTCTATTGGTCCCCCAGCGGACGAACGGCCCTGATCGAAATGGCCAAGGCGTCGGGCTTGGCCATGGTGGCCGAGAATGAACGCGATCCGGACAAAACGACGTCCTATGGGACCGGTGAGCTGATCCGGCGGGCATTGGACCTCGGGGCCGAAACCATCTACCTGGGCATCGGCGGAAGCGCGACGGTGGACGGAGGCATGGGCATCGCCAGGGCCTTGGGCGTGAAGTTTCTCGATGAGCACGGCAAGGAAATACAGCCCGTGGGGGCGTCGTTGGCCCTGGTTCGAAAGATTGATCGCGTCGAGGTCGACCCTCGACTGCGGGAAGTCAGGCTGGAGATCATTTGCGACGTGGACAACCCGCTGCTCGGCCCCAACGGCGCGGCCCTGGTATACGGCCCACAAAAGGGCGCCACGCCTGATCAGGCCCAGGCCCTGGATCTCGGCATGTCCAATCTGGCCGACGTCATCGAACGGGTCACCGGTCAGAACATCAGGGATATTCCAGGCGCCGGGGCCGCCGGCGGAGTCGGGGGGGCCATGCACGGACTCTTCGGTGCAGCGATCCGGCCAGGCATCGACATCGTCCTGGACCTCCTGGACATGGAATCCCACGTGAAGGACGCCAAACTGGTGATCACGGGCGAGGGACAAATCGATTATCAGACAGCGTACGGCAAGGCCCCGGCTGGGATCGCCAAACTGGCGAAAAAACATCGAGTTCCCTGCGTCGCCCTTGCGGGAAGCATCGGCAGGATCACGGACGAACTCTATGCAACGGGCATCACCGCGGTCATCTCCATCTGCGACGGCCCAGTATCTCTTCACCACGCCATGTGCAACGGCAAGACCCTCCTGACGGACTCGGCGGAACAAGTCATGCGAATTTACGCTGATTTCATTTGATTGTTCAATACTACTCAGCACATACGGTGCATGACCAGACACTCGCCCTGAATGCCCGCCTTCGCGGGAATCCAAGGAAGGTATCCAGTCCGCTTTTACACGAATGAACTGAGTAGATACGAATTACATTTCCCTGCCGCGCGCTGACTTGATCCTTGCCCCTGCCTAAACCAAGTGGTATCTTCTTCGCATGGCCCGTCCTCCGAAGACCCGCTCCGTCCGGGATTCCCAGCCCATGACCGGCGCCCGCCACGAAAGCTGAAGCATGTCCGGATACTCGACACTTCCGCGTCGCGCCTTGTTATCCCGTTCCCTTGTCTTATCGTGCTGCATTGTCTTGGCGTTGGCGATGACCGGGTGCTCCAAGAGTCCGGCACTTCAATTCGCGTCCGGCTCTGCATCCGGGGACGCCGTCAATATTCCCCCCGCCGAGTTTTTAAAAATGCTGGATCAAGCGTACACCTCCTACGAATTCGTTCCCGGCTTCAGGCAGGGCTTTGACGTCGAAACCTACCTGACCCGGAACCCGGATCAGGAGCATTTCCCAAACTCCGTCCGCTTCTACCAGAAACCCTGCATAGCCAGCAGGGAAATCTTGATGGCCAAGGGAGAGATTCGTTATCGGAACAGGCCCGAGTTCAATCAGTACATGCAAGCCTGGGAAGCAGGAGCAAATCCGACGGCCACCGTGGCGAACACTCGCTACCTTGCCGACTTGACGCACCTGGAGCGAGTCAAAAAAAAACATATCTTCGAGTCGGTTGAAAACTATTGCCATGCCCTGGGAGGGTCAGTGGCCAACGCCGTGCTTCTTGACGATGATGCCTTCCAATCCTTCTTTCTGTCCGTGATCGCCCACTGTTCGGTGCCGACGTCCCACCAGGCAGCGGACCAGTCACCAGAACCATCAGCGGACAAACCCGCGGGCCACCCTTTCTTTTTCATCTACAACCCGAACATTTTGAATAATTCGTATGGGTACACGCCGGAAACGCTGCGGCGACACCAGTTGATTCCTTTTCATCAACGCCGGGAGCAGACCGACATCTTCTTCGGCCACTCCACGGTCACCATGATCACGGACAGCGATGAATGCCTGAAGACGTATCCCGTGGAGTTCGACCAGGAAACCGGTGTCCTGCAGTACGGCTGGGACGGCTATTTCTTGTTTCTTCACCCGGAGCATACCGGGAACGCTGACGACCCCAGGGTCATCTATTTCGACCGGTTCCGTAAAAACTGGCCAAGCCAGGACAACACATCCAGTCGGCAACAGGAAAATCATTCAAGGCCGGGTGCGGGAGGCGAAAGCGCCATGCATCCGACTTCTTAATGGACCTCATTCAAGGAGCAATCACATGAGCTTGATGCATCTGAACCGATCCAGGGGTCGCTTTGAAATCGACCACCGCACCGAACCCGAACTGTTTCGGGACATTTATCCCTATAAGAACATCTGCCGGACCAGCTTCGACGATTCCTTTTCCATGCCTCGGCCTGCCGACCCCATGTACATCACGGACACAACCTTCCGCGACGGTCAGCAGGCCAGGCCGCCCTACACCCTGGAGCAGATCAGCCATATTTTCGATTTGCTGCACAAACTGGGCGGGCACAGCGGGTTGATCCGCCAAAGCGAGTTTTTTCTGTACTCGGAAAAGGACCGCAAGGCCGTGGAACAATGTCTGGCCAAGGGCTACCGGTATCCGGAGGTCACCGGCTGGATCCGGGCCAACGAGGACGACCTGAAGCTGGTCAAGGACATGGGGCTCAAGGAAACCGGAATGCTGACCTCGGTTTCGGACTACCATATTTTTCTGAAGCTGGGCAAAGACCGGGAAAAGACCGCTGAAGGCTACCTCCGGGTCGTGGAAAAGGCCCTGGAGTGGGGCATCATTCCCCGCTGCCATTTCGAGGACATCACCCGGGCGGACATCTACGGCTTCTGCATCCCCCTGGCCCAGCGACTGATGGCCCTGTCCAAACAGAGCGGCTTGCCGGTGAAGATTCGGCTCTGCGACACCATGGGCTATGCCGTGCCCTATCCCGGCGCGTCCCTGCCCCGATGCACGGCCAAAATCGTCCGGGCCTTCACCGACGACGCCGAAGTTCCGGGCCACTGGCTGGAATGGCACGGACACAACGATTTCCACAAGGCCCTGGTGAACACGGTCACGGCCTGGCTCTATGGCTGCTCCGGGGCCAACGCCACCCTGCTCGGCTTCGGGGAACGCACCGGCAACGCGCCGGTGGAGGCCCTGGCCATCGAGTACATTTCCCTGACCGGCGAGGACGATGCCGCGGCCACCCAGACCATTGCCGAAATCGCGGACTATTTCGAGAACGTCCTGGGCTACGCCATCCCGGACAATTATCCCTTCGTGGGCAAGGACTTCAACGCCACCAAGGCCGGGGTACACGTGGACGGACTGCTGAAGAACGAGGAAATCTATAACATTTTTGACACCCGTCTGATCCTGGGCAGGCCGGTCTCCATCATCATCACGGACAAGTCCGGCCGGGCCGGGGTGGCCTACTGGATCAACAACCGCTTCGGGCTGCTCGGAACCCAACAAGTGGACAAGCGCCATCCCGCCGTGGGCAAAATTCACAGCCGGATCATCAAGGCTTACGAGGAAGGCCGGACCACCTCCTTTTCCAATCAGGAGATGTGGAACCTGGTCAAGCGCCACCTGCCGCAGCTCTTTTCCTCCGAGTTTGACCAGCTCAAAAAGACCGCCCATACCTTGTCCTCCAGGATCATGCGCAAGCTGTCGGAGAACAAGGAAATCAAAACCCTGGACCCCAAGCGTGTCCTGGTCGCCATCGACACCGTCCTGGAGAAATATCCCTTCATCCAGTACCTTTACATTGTGGACACGAAAGGCCGCCTGATCACGGGCAGCATCGCCCACATGGAAGACAAGGCCAAATACACTGCCTACGACCAGGGCAAAGACCTTTCGGACCGGGAATGGTTCGTCGCCCCGATGCAGACCGGGAAACTGAACATCACGGACTTTTATCGTTCCTTCATTACCGGCAAGCTCTGCCTGACCGTCTCCATGCCGGTCTTTGACGCGGGCGACGACATCCAGGCCATCCTCGGCGCGGACATCCGCTTCGAGGAGTTGCTCAAACGCCGATCCGAACTGGAAGAGGAAGAAGGGGATGCATCGGTCTGATTTATTTCCCACATGCCCGTCCTCCGGTCCTTCCGGACCGGAGGACGGTGTCGGGGCCACCGTCATGAATTACATTGATGATCCCTGGAGGAGAGCGGCCAACTTGGTCTGCTGGGTGCTACTGGGAGTGCTTCTGCTGGTCGGTTGCGCGTCCAAACCCTCCCCGCCCCCCCAGAG
>NZ_PZKN01000050.1 GCF_003046795.1 Desulfonatronum sp. SC1
CCCCCTCCCCGCCCCCAAGGCTCCCAAGACCTTCGGCTACTGCCGGCACAAAATCTTCGGTCGCGGCAAAATCGTCGAATTCCTCCCCCCCAACCGCTACCGGGTCAACTTCACCGGCTTCGGCCTGAAAACCATCATGGCCGACTTCCTGACCATGGAGGACTGAGGCGGGGAGCTTACCCGTTCTCCCCGCTCCGGTTCGCGCCCGAGGACGCCGGCTGCTCCATGGGCCGCAGCTTGGCCTTTTCCTTCCAGGCCATGATCGGGGTCAGCGGCGCATCACCCACCAGGTCATACCGCACCCCGGCATACGCGCCGACAAAAGGCGGCCAGAGCCGGCAATTCAGCTTGCGCCAGCACGATTTGGCCGACCAGGTCCGCTGCGGGCCGATGAGCACGGATTGCGAAATCATGGGCCGCGGTCCGGCCTGTTTCCGAAGCAGGGCGCTGATTTCCCACCAGGAAAACCAGCGGACATTGCGGAGAAACCCGTTCTTTTTTCGACGCAGGCCGCTGCGCCGGGCCAGGGCGTACAGGGAGTGCTTGTTCAGAAAGGTGACCAGGACGGCCTTCCGGGCCACGCGCAGGGCCTCTTGCAGCACCGGTTCCGGATCAGGGCAGAACTCCAACAAGGTCAGCAAAGCCACCACGTCGAATTCCTTGTCCCGAAACGGCAGATGCTCCGCCTGCCCCAGGTGCAGCTCGGCCCGGTTCCCCAGCCGCTCCCGGGCCAGCTCCAGCATGGCCGGTGAAGCATCCAGCCCGGAGACGTCGAACCCGCTCTCCCAAAAGAACTGCAAAAACCGCCCCGGCCCGCACCCCACCTCCAGCAGCTTCTGCTGCCTTCTGGTCCAGGGCGCCATGAAATGCTGCAACAGCCGCTTCTCCTGGGCCAGGGCAAAAGTCCCGGTCTCGGTCTCATGCCATCGGTCATAAACCGCGGCCTGCTCCTTGTTGATGCGCTCGGTCAATACGAGGCTCCTTTCAGCTTGCACGGGTTATCGAGGGCACAAACCTCACCGCTCGGACACCGCCAACTGCGCTCCCAGCCCGGCGAACGCCGCGGCGAAGCCCCGACGCAGCCAGGCCTGGACGCGCGGCGATTCGATGACCGCGCGGCGAAACGCATGGGCCAGCAGCCCGTACACCACGAAAACCGCGAAGGTCATCGCCATGAACACGGCGCTGAGGCCGAACAGCTGCAATAAGGGCGCGCCCGCGCTGGTGTTGATGAATTGCGGCAGAAACGCCAGGAAGAAGATGGTCAGCTTGGGGTTGAGGATATTCAGGAGGAACGCCTTGACGACCAAACCCAGTGATCCGCCCCTTGCTCCAATGGGCTGCGCGGCCAGGTCCGAGCGGTCGCGCCATGTGGCCACGGCAAGGTACAGCAAGTAGGCGACTCCGGCGTACTTGAGCAGTTGGAACGCCACCGCGCTGGTATGCATGACCGCGGCCAGGCCGAACACGGTTGCCAGCAGGTGGGGCACAATGCCGAGGGTGCAGCCGACCGACGCGAAGAAACCGGCCCGGCATCCGTGCGCAAGCCCCGTGGAGACCGTGAACACGACCCCGGTGCCGGGAATGAGGATGACGATCAGTGATGTGATGAGGAATTCAATGGTGATCATGCGAAGTGGTCTCCTTGAGGTTCAACGACAACCATCAGTGGCGCGCGTCTTTAGGTGCTTCCGCTGGATGGCTTTATTGGGCATTTTGAATATCCCAGATAATGGTGTCCGCGCTAAAATCCTGTTCATGCGGCCATGCGATTCCATGATGTGCAGGGCGCACCATGCGAAAATATGACTCATTCTCAAGCTCTTTGAATGCACCTCCACCTAAGTAAGGCTTGACATCAAAGATGCCGGAAATACCACTACTTGTCTGGATCTCAATCCGATAGTCTTCAAGAGGGACGGCTTTTACGATTTTGTCCATAAAACCTCCTGTCTGAGTGTTGAAAAAGTCCTATTTCGGCAGGCCGTTCAAAAACCCCAAGTGCAAGGAGCAAAAAAAGCTCAAGGTCGAAGCGTATTTATTGATACGTGAGAGTTTGAGCATTTTGCAGTGACGCGGCAATTGGGAGTTTTTCAATGGCCTGCTATCGCAATGGGTCGATTTTGAACACTGGCTCCCCCGAAATTGCCAACTTCCAGTTCGCCATTAAGTCCTCCCGATGTATTTCGATCCACGCCTGTACCAGCTTCATCTTTGCGGGCGGCAAATTGCCGCCGAGAACAGAACCATCCGCAATGGCGATGGTCGCTTCGTATTCTCCATATTCCGCGTGAATATGCGGGGCGCTATGCTTCTTATTGTCGTAATAATACATCAGGATCAGAATCCCGTAGAACATCGAAATCGCGGGCATTATGGACTCCTTCGTTTGTTTGCCCAACATTTGCTTAAACTGTAGTTTCGTGCCCGCGGGGCTTGGCGTATTTTGTGCGTCAGGAGCGTAGCAACAGCACAAAATGTAACAAAGAAAATATCAGGTTGAAGCAGTTGTTAGCTGATTCTTGAATATTCTTAAAGCTTCTCAAAGTTTTTGGTATATGAACTCTCTGCCATTCTTTTTCTTATTTTTTTTCATCGCAGCGAATCCGCCCTTCCCCGAAGCGCCTTTTCCTCCTTCAGCCTGGACTGGAGCCGGAGCAGGATGTTGCTGACCGTGCCGTAGGTTCGTATTCCATATGTTTCCGCGATACAAGAGACAAGGATGGGTTTTTGAACGGACTGTTGATAAGGACTTTTTCAACACTCAGCTAGGCCGTTTATCCTGACACTCTGCGCATCGATCTGCAGAAAACGGACGACCAGGTCCGGTTCATCCAGCGCCACGCCCCTTCAGCAAATACCGGCGCCGCTTGTCCTCGGGAAATTTCTCGATGGCGTAGCGGAGCATGGTTCTGGGCATGTGCTGGTGGTATCGTCGCAAGAAATCTTCTTCCACCGCCGGATCCCGTTTGCCGATTTCCCGGAGCATCCAGCCCGCGGCCTTGTGGATCAGGTCATGCGCGTCGGAAAGGAGCATTTCAACGATCTGCAGCGTCTCGTCGAACTGGTTCTTTTTGATGAAGTGAAAGGTGGCCATGACCGCGATGCGCCGTTCCCAGAGGTCGGCGGAGCGGGCCAGGTTAAAGAGCGGGGCGCGGCTTTTGTCCCAGAGGTGGGCGCCGACCACGTGCTCGGCTGAGACGTCGACGAGGTCCCAGTTGTTGATATGGCGGGTATTGACGAGGTAGAGGTCGAAGATTTCCTGTTTCTGGTCGGCGGTTCCGCGCTGATAAAGGCCGATCAGAATCAGCAGGGCCAGGAGGCGTTCCTCGTGGATTCCCGAGGTCAGGAGGGTTTGCGCGTCGGCCGAGGGCATTGCCCGGAACATCCGGGCGACCTTGCGGGTCGCGGGAACCCGGACCCCGATGAACCGGTCCCCTTCCCCGTACTCGCCGGGGCCGGTCTTGAAGAACCGTTGCAGGTGCTTCGCGTCCGCTTCGCTGGCGAACTCTCGCAATGCGTCACGGGCTTCTTGAAGCATGTTTGCTCCTATTCTCCGCGAGAAGCCGAGCGCGGGCCATTTACGCGGAAGCCGCGCCTTTATTCTCCCCCCGCGCCGCCTGATGCTGCGCGGCCTGGTACATGAAGGTGCGGATGGCCACTTCGCGGTTGGGTTGGATGGCCCCGTCGTAGGAGGCGTCCAGGTAGGGGACGTTCATTTTCAGGAGCATGGGCTTGAGGATGGCCGAGGTGATGGTGCTGGGCATGCAGGTGAAGGGGAAGACGTTGACCACGCCGTCGAAGTTGTCGTGCACGTATTCCAGGGCTCCGCCGATGCTCAGGGCGGCCTCGGTGCCGATGTCGAAGGTGAACAGGCTGTCGTTGTCCAGCTTGTCCTCCACCGTGGTGATGGCGTGATCGCCCTGGATGTCCAAGTGCTCCAGGGCCTTTTTGTAGACCTGGTTCTGCCGCCAGCCCTGCCAAGCCATCTCGATGCGGCTGTCCGCCCATTTCCGGGTCGCGTCCACCAGAGCGCCGACGTCCATCCGCTTCCAGGCCTGACGCCAGTCCTTGCGGATGTTCCGGTGCTGCTCGAAGGTCACGTAGTTCACCCACTCGCCCAGGGAGGCGTCCACCACCTCCGCGCCGAAGCGTTCCAGTTCGCCGACGATGTTCTGGTTGGAATCCGGATGGGTGCGCAGGTAGATTTCTCCGACAATGCCGATCTTCGGCTTGCGGGGCTTGGCCGGATCGATGAACTCCTTGGCGCCGGCGGCTATCCTGCCCAGCAGTTCGTAGAGAGCGTTGAAGTCCCGGGCCTCGCCGCGGCGCTCGATCAAATCGATCATTTCTTCCAGGGCCTTGGCCATGTAGGCGTCGGTTGAACCGGGTTCACGCTCGTAGGGTCGTACCCGCCAGGTGATCCGGTCCAGGACGTCGGCCAGGATCGTGGCCACGTAGGCCAGGCGGCGAAACAGCTTGGCCTTGTCTCCGGGTAGCACCCCCGTGGAGGCGTAGCCGTCCGCCGTGGACATGTAGAGAATGGGAATGTCCTTGAACTCCGGGAAGCGGTCCAGAACCAGGCGGTGCATCTTGTTGTACATCCCGAAGCGACAGGGACCGTCCGCCTCGGGCATGAAGTAGACGTACTGGGTAACGTCGAAGGCCTCGCCCAACCGCTTTTTCTCCTCTTCCAGAAATCCGAGAATGTCCCCCAGGGTGACCTGACAGGGAAAGCATTCCTTGCCGGAGGTGAACTCCTTGCCCAGGTGCAAATGGGTGTAGGTGGGCATGACCACGGCTGGAACTCCGAAGGCCCGGAAACTGGCGGCCAGCAGCCGGGAGCCGATGGGGGCCATGTCCGGGACCAGAAGGGTTCTGCCGGTGACGTCGAACCGGCCGACCTGTTGGGTCATCCGTTCCGCGAAGGAGGAAGTCGGTTTGTCGGGGGGCATTTCCATGATGGTGTCCGTTGTCTTTTGGCTGTTAGCTATTAGGATGGTTTCGATTTGATCGATACGGCGGGGATGGGGTGGCATCAGTAAGGGGCACGGCGCGCCGTGCCCCTACCGGGGGGACATTCTCCATCTTCCCGCTCACGCGGCGTCTTCTTTCTTTCCTGCTGCTTTGCTTGCCGCCCGCACGTTTTTGACCACGTTCTGAAACGCCTCGATCCGGGTGAGCATGCCGGCAACGGCGCTGTGTTCGTCCAGTTCCAGGATCAGGAAGGGTTTGTCGCTCAGCACATGACCGTAGAAGTGCTCAATGAATGAATCCGGTCCGCAGGAGAAGTTCGTCAGGTGCATGCCGAACCAGTTGGGGGTGCGAGCGATTTTTTTGGTGGCCCGAAGGATTCGTGCCCCCAGGCCCCAGTACATCCGGGGAAAATCCTCCAGAGACTCGTCGTCCACGTCCAGGAAGTCCAGGGGCAGGGCCTTGATGCCCAGCTTGGCCATTTGCCGGCCCATTTGCAGGTTCAGTCGCTCGTCGTACAGATTGTAGGGCCGGCCGGTGACGATCCAGACGGACTCGTCGTCGTTGACCTGGCTGAGTATCTCGCGGCCGCGGCGGCGCAGGTCGGCCTTGAACTTGTGCTGTTCGTCCCAGGCCCGATGCAAGGCCCGGACCACTACCGGCTTGGCCGGGAGCAATGCCCGAGGCAGAATCGGGCACAGGCTGTCGTAGACCGCGTCCACCAGCATTTCCGGGCCGTCCTTGAGGAACAGGGTGGGCCGGATGATCCGTTCGTTGTCGATGCGCAGGGCGGCCCGGACCAGATACTGGGAACTCTCCACCAGGGGGCAGAACTGGCCCTTTTCCTCTGGGTCCGCTGTGGCCATGTTGATCACGTTGGGCAGAAAGAGATAGTCCGCGTGCTCCAGAAGGTGATGTACATGGCCGTGGAAGACCTTCACCGGAAAGCACATTTCCGCGGTCATGCTCTCCACCCCGGCCATGGCCATGGCCTGGGTGGTGGGCGGGCTGAAGACCGGACGCAGGCCCATGCCCGTCAATAAATGGGCCCAAAACACCCCCCAGTCCAGGGAATGCAGGCTCAAGGGCACGCCGATCAGAGGGCGGTCGTCCTTGTGCGGCCGCCCTTCTCCCAGGTGCGCCCCGGCTTCCTGGACGGCGTCCCGGAACAGGTTCCAACGCAACTGGAAATAGTCCGTCTCCTTGCGCACCGCGGCCAGCGTGGTTTCGTACCGGCCGCAATCCCCGCCCCAGACGCTCTTGCGGCCACCGAAGTTGTAAATCTTCAGCTTGCACTCGTTATGGCAGTTCTTGTCCGCCCGGCAGATGCTCTCCTTGAAGGCCACTTCCAGCCCGGCCAGGTGTTCCAGGTCGCGCTGCTTTTCCTCCACCTTGCCGGCCCGGGCCAGCTCGCGCACGGCCAGGGCCGCGCCGAAGGCTCCCATGACCTCCCGGTGCCTGGGCACCAGGATGGGTTTGTCCACCACCTTCTCGAAGGCCGCCACGATGCCTTTGTTCAGGGACGGCCCGCCCAGGAACATGATCCGCTGGCCGATGCGCCGGTTTTCCACCACCCGGTGCAGGTAGTTGCGAACAATGGCGTAGCACAGCCCGGCGATGAGGTCCTCCCGACCCGCGCCCTTTTGGGCGTAAGCGGTCAGGTCGGATTCCATGAACACGGTGCAGCGTTCGGCCAGATTCACCGGGTTCTTGGCCGACAGGGCCACCTCCTGGAATTCGCCGATGATGTTGATGTTCATCTTGTTGGCCAGTTCGTGCAGAAAGCTGCCCGTGCCCGCGGCGCAGACCTTGTTCATCATAAAGTCCGTGGGATGGGTCTTGTCGATGGCGATGTACTTGGAATCCTGGCCGCCGATCTCAAAAATGGTGTCGATTTCCGGGTCCACGGCCACCGCGCCCCGGGCATGGGCCGTGATCTCGTCGATGACCAGATCCGAGCTGATGAAGTCCCCGACCACGTTGCGGCCCGAGCCGGTGGTGGCCACGGCCTTGAGCCGGACGCGCGGGCCGACTTCTGCCTGTAGGTGGCGCAACAGACCCTGGGCCACCTCGATGGGCTTGCCCTGGGTGGGCACGTAGCGCTTGTGGATGATCCGGCCCTGGTCGTCGATCAGGGCGTACTTGGTGGAGGTGGAGCCGATGTCCACGCCGAGATAGGCGTCCAGGACCTCATCGCCTTCAGGCAGGGGCGGCAGGGTGTTGTCCGGGTCAAAGTCCGTATATTCCAGGGAAAGCGGCTTGGCCCGCCCGATGGCGTCCACCGTGGAGGCCGCCGGGGAGCGCAGCAAGCCGAGATCGATGCTGCTCTTGATCTTGCCGCGCAGGGATTGCAAGGCCGAGCCCAGAGCGCCCAGGGAAGCGTGGTGCTCCGGGACCGTCAGGTTGGGGTAGTACTTTCGGAAGGCCTCCACCTGGAGTCGGTTGGAGGCCATGCCGCCGATGAAGATCACCGGTTCCACCAGTTCGCGGTTGGCCACGATGGTGCTCATGTAGTTGGCCGCTGTACCGTGGTGCAGTCCGGCGATGATGTTCGGCAGGGTCTCGCCCTTGTTCTGGAGATGGATCATGTCCGACTTGGTGAACACGGTGCAGCGGCAGGCCACCGGGGCCGGATAGGTGCTGGTCGCGCCCAGGGCGATGAAGTCTTCCAGGACTTTTTGCAGTTTTTCCTGGTTCATGTCGAACTGTTCACCGTACATGGCGAAGGTCAGCCGCTCGGCCTGCTGGTCGATAAACGAGCCGGTGCCCGAGGCGCAGGGGCCATTGACGTTGAAGGCTGCCAACCGCCACTGGCCCTGCTGATCGTAATCCAGCTCGAACAGGGCCGCGTCCTGACCGCCGATGCTGATGATGCTGCGCACCCCCGGGGCGACCTTGGTCGCGCCAAGAACCTGGGCGATGGTCTCCACCTCGAAGGGCGCGCCCAGCAGCTCGCTGATAGCTTGGCCCTGGTTGCCGGTGAAGGAAATGGACTGGACCTGTTCACGGGGAAAGCGGGCGAGAATGTCCTCCAGGACCCTGGCCGTTTCATCAAGGACCAGGCCAAAGTGACGGCGGTATGGGGCTTCGTGAACAATGGTTTCGGACTCGTCGAGAACAACGCAATTGACGCTGACGGAACCGACGTCAACGCCGATATGATAAGCCATGGGCGGGATGCTCCTTGACTGCCCGTTGAAAAAATCCGAATTGCTGCGTCGCGACAAAAAGTTCAAAATCTCACGCATGTTTAACTACGTTTCGATATTAAACTTTTCTTGCTCCTAGTGCTTGGATTTTTTGAACAGACCGCGGATATGGATTATTGCAACATTCAGTTGAAGGATTTTGCAACATTTGGACAGAGGGCGACCATCACCCCCGAAGCCTTGATCTATAACCACGTCCCATGCTCCGGGCAAGTGCGGGGGCGAGGCGGCGTATGCGCATGCAAGGGTTTGTCCCGGCCTTGAAAAAACTGGACAAGTACGAGGAGACTCATTTAGAGCCGATTAGGAGCGGAAACGGGGTTGGCGAGAGTTAAGGAGTCGCGCGTCAAAGCAAAGGACGAGAGGAGCGAAATGCAAGAAAAATCTTTGGGATACCTGGATTATTTCGAGCTGGAACTTACCGGGGAGGGCATGCGGATCATGCTCGCGGAAGACGCTCCCCGTGAATTGCTGGATCTGGCCCGCGAGGTATGCGGCCCGGACGAAGAGGGGCTGTTGGTCTGCCTCTACGAGGCCCTGACTTGTATCGCAGAAGCCGAAGCCCCGGAGTATTGCGCCATCGACGAAAAGGTCTGTCCATCGAACATGTTCGAGAATGTTGTGGAGGCACTGCGACGGGAACGGTGAACATCTCTTAGGGATATGGCTATCACTGAATTAGCGTTTTAGAATTGGGTAGTGCAGGCAGGATGCCTGTCCCACCATTTTGAAATGTCTCCAGTACACTCTTCGCGGAACATAAAACGAGGGCGGGAAAAAAACGTTAAGGTGAGACCAGCCAACTCCCTTAGCGGGCAGCGGCTCAAAAATTCTATCCATACTCGTACTCGATTCTACGCTGAAACGGCGTCCCGAGGCCGAAACCGGGCCGCCAGGTACATGAACGGGGTGTCCAATAGCCCGACCAGCAGTTTGATCAGGTACGTGCTGATCACGATCTGGATCCAGACGTCCATGGGGAAGATGCCCAGAAAGGCAATGGAGCAGAAGATTACCGTGTCCAGAAGCTGGCTGACCAGGGTGCTGGCGTTGTTGCGCAGCCAGAGATGCTTGCCGCCGGTACGCGCCTTCCAGAAATGGAAGGCCCAGATGTCATGCCACTGGGAGATGATGTAAGCGACCATGCTGGCCAGGACGATCCGGGGCAAAACGCCGAAAATGGCCTCCAGGTGGGGTTGGGCGAAGTCCGAGGCGGCCGGGGTGAACAGCAGGGCGATCTGCATGTAGGTCACAGCCAGGATCAGGCTCAGAAAACCCAGCAGCACGGCCTTTTTGGCCTCTTCCCGTCCGTAGTGTTCACCCAACAGGTCCGTGGAGAAAAATACGCTGGCGTACAGGATATTGCCCAGCGTGGTGGTCAGGCCGAACAGTTCAATGGTCTTGAGCACCTGAACATTGCACAGGATCAGGTTGAAGACGATCATGGCGAACAAGCCCTGCTTGCCGAAAAAGCGGAAGACCACGACAACCATCACCAAATCCAGGAAGGCGAATCCCAGCCAAAGCGTTTCGTTCATCGTATCCATCCATGTTCGTTTTAGAAATGCTGGAGTATGGCTGCGAAAACAAAAAGCACGGATGGCAGCATCCGTGCTTTCAAGGAAGCCAGGCACCCACAAGCAACTGTTACCGCTGCTCCCTCTCGGGCCTGACGGGGTTGGCAGCGCTTATGCCACCCGGCTTCCTTTCAAAATTTGAGCAAGCCCAAAAAAAGAAAGTTATCAAATGGTGCTTCGCCTGTCCACCATCGGTTTTGGGACGCACCGGGCAATACAAATTGGTCCTGAACCGGCGTGCGCAAGGAATTGACCCAGGGTTGAACCCGGCTTAGTTTGCTTTTTTTCAAGTCGGTGACGACTTGAAGCCATCTTCCCCGACGATCATTGCGAGACAACGTAAATACGGAGGCAAAAGACAATGCATGACGCGGATTTTGAAGCTCGAGTGGTGACCCGGGGGCGGCAGTTTTTCGGTTCCATCCAGGGCGAAGCGCCCAGCGTCTTCAACAAGGGATTCTGGACCGGCAAGGTCATGGACTGGGCCATGCAGAACGAGGATTTCAAGGTCCAGTTGTTCCGGTTCGTGGATGTGCTGCCGTACCTGAACACCTCCGAATCCTTGCAGCGTCATATCGAGGAATATTTCTCCGGCCAGGGCAGCGGCGACATTCCCGCGGTCCTGAAATGGGGTGCGGAAAAGTCCGGTGGTTTGTTCGGGGCCTTCGCGGCCAAGGCCATGGGCAAGCTCATCCGTTCCAACATCGAAGGCATGGCCCGTCAGTTCATCATCGGCCAGAACACCAAGGAGGCCGTTTCCAGCCTGCAAAAGATCCGCAAGGACGGCTTCGCCTTCACCGTGGACCTGCTGGGCGAAGCCACGGTCAGCGAGGAAGAGGCCCAGGCCTACATGGACGGATACATGGAGTTGCTGGACGCCTTGGCCAAGGTCCAATCCTCCTGGAAACCGCTTTCAACCCACGGGGGCGACGCGTCCCCGGATCTGGACTGGGGACACACGCCCCGACTGAACGTCTCCATCAAGCCCTCGGCACTGTACTCCCAGGCCAAAGCCGTGGACGTGGAGGACACGGTGCGGGGCATCCTCTCCCGGCTGCGGCCCATCTACGCCCGGGTCAAGGATCTGGGCGGCGCTCTGTGCATCGACATGGAATCTCTCAAGTTCAAGGAAGCCACCCTGGAACTGTTCAAGCGGCTGCGCACCGAGCCGGAGTTCCGGGACTACCCGCACCTGAGCATCGTTCTCCAGTCCTATCTGCGCTGCACGGACGAGGACCTCAAAGACCTGATCGACTGGGCCAAGGCCCGGAACCTGCCCATCGGCATCCGCCTGGTCAAAGGGGCCTACTGGGATCAGGAAACCATCGTCGCGGTCCAAAACGGCTGGCCCGTCCCGGTCTGGACCAAAAAGCCGGAGACCGACGCGGCTTTTGAACGCCACGCCCGGATGATTCTGGAGCAGCAGGATCTGGTTTATTTTCAGTGCGGTTCCCACAACATTCGGTCCATTTCCATGGTCATTGAAACGGCCAAGGATCTCGGGGTCCCCCCGGAGCGCTACGAATTTCAGGTGCTCTATGGCATGGCCGAACCCGTGCGCAAAGGCCTGAAGAACGTGGCCGACCGGGTCCGGCTGTACTGCCCCTACGGTGAGCTGTTGCCGGGCATGGCCTATCTGGTCCGCAGGCTGCTGGAGAACACGGCCAACGAGTCCTTCCTGAAGCAGAGCTTCGCGGATCAGGCGGACATGGACCGGCTGCTGGAAAATCCCCTCAAAACCTTGGAGCGGGACAAAGCCAGGGCCTTCACGCCGGAACCCGCCATGCCCGGCACGTCCACCGGCAAGCCCCTGGGCGTTTCCGCCTTCAAGAACATGCCCCTGGTGGATTTCACCGTGCCCGAGGCCCGAAGCGCCTTCCCCGAGGCCATTGCCAAGGTCCGCGCCCAAAAGGGCAAGAATTGGCCGGTGTTCATCGGCGGCAAGGAGATCTTCACCCAGGACCTCATCGCCTCCTACAACCCGGCGGACCCGGATGAAGTCCTGGGCCAAGTCTGCCAGGCCGGCCGAGAAGAGGTGGACCAGGCCCTGGATGCCGCCCGAAAGGCCTTGCCGGGCTGGCGGGACACCTCCCCCGAAGAGCGGGCCAAGTATCTGTTCAAGGCCGCGGACGTCTGCCGTCGCCGGGTCTTCGAGCTGTCCGCCTGGCAAGTGCTGGAGGTGGGCAAACAGTGGGACCAGGCCTACAACGACGTAGCCGAGGCCATAGACTTTCTGGAATACTACGCTCGGGAGATGATCCGCCTGGGCGCGCCCCGGAGAATGGGCAACGCTCCGGGCGAGGTCAACGAGCTGTTCTATCAGCCCAAGGGCATCGCCGCGGTCATCGCGCCCTGGAACTTCCCCTTCGCCATTTCCATGGGCATGGTTTCCGCGGCCATCGTCACCGGCAACCCGGTGATCTACAAGCCCTCTTCCCTGTCCTCCCTGGTGGGTTACGGCCTAGTGGAGGTGTTCCGGGAGATCGGCCTGCCGGAAGGAGTCTTCAACTACTGCCCGGGCCGCAGCCGGGTGATGGGCGACTATCTGGTGGAGCATCCGGACGTCAGCGTCATCGCCTTCACCGGTTCCGTGGAGGTGGGGCTGCGGATCATCGAAAAGGCGGCCAAGGTTCATCCGGGTCAGGACCAGTGCAAGCGCGTCATCGCCGAGATGGGCGGCAAGAACGCCATCATCATCGACGACGACGCGGACCTGGACGAGGCCGTGCCCCAGGTGATGTATTCGGCCTTCGGCTTCCAGGGCCAGAAGTGCTCGGCCTGCTCCCGGGTCATCGTTCTGGACGCCATCTACGACCGGTTCATGACCCGGCTGCGCGAGGCGGCTTTGTCCGTGAAGATCGGCCCCAGCGAACACCCCGGGAACTTCATGGGCGCGGTGGTGGATGCGGGGCAGCGGAAAAATGTCTGGACGGCCATCGAGGTCGCCAAGCAGGAAGGCCGGATCGTGGTCCAGAGCGAGGTGCCGGAAAAGGGCTGCTTCGTGCCCCTGACCATTGTCGAAGGCATCCGCCCAGAGCACCGCACGGCCCAGGAAGAAATTTTCGGGCCGGTGCTGGCCGTGATGCGGGCCAAGGACTTCACCGAGGCCCTAAACATGGCCAACAACTCCCGCTTCGCCTTGACCGGCGGCGTCTTCTCCCGCAGCCCGAAACGCCTGGAGCAGGCCAAACGGGAATTCCGCGTGGGCAACCTGTACCTGAACCGGAACAACACCGGCGCCCTGGTCTATCGCCAACCCTTCGGCGGCTTCAAGATGTCCGGCGTGGGCTCCAAGGCCGGCGGACCGGACTACCTGATCCAATTCCTGGACCCGCGAGTAGTCACCGAAAACACCATGCGGCGAGGGTTCGCACCCATTGCCGGCGACGACGAATGGGTGGGATGAATATATGTCCAATCATGCGGAAAAAATGATGATCGCTGTTTTCGGCCAGGACCGTCCGGGGATCGTGGCCCGGGTTTCCGGGTTGTTGGCCGAAATGGGCTGCAATATCGAAGACGCCACGCAAACCATTCTGCATGACCGGTTTGCCGGAATGTTCGTGGTCCAGCCGGTCAAGGAGAGTCTGGGCCGGGAACAGGTGCTGGGTGCGCTGGAAGATGGCTTTCAGGGGGAGGAGCTGACCTTCTGGGTTTCGCCCATGGAAGAATCTGCGCCGCCCAAGCCGGCTCAGGGTACGACGGACCCGTTCGTTCTCACCACCATCGGCCCGGACCAGCTTGGCCTGGTGGCCGGAGTGACCGGAGTCCTGTCCCGGTTCGGTGTGAACATCACGGCCTTGCGGGCCAACGTCAAAACCGAGGACGTTTCGCAATGGGTGATGATCTATGAGGTGGATGTGCCCAAATCAGTGGATCGGAAGCAGTTCAGAGAAGCGCTCTACGGCAAGGCCCAGGAACTCGACCAACGCCTCAGCCTCCAGCACCGTGACATTTTCGAAACGGTGCATCGGGTTTGACGTCACTGCTCATCAGTTTGGTCGTGCCCGTCCACGTTCACGTACAAGAGACATCTTTTCGATTACGTGCACGTAAACGGGCACGGACATCTTTTTCGACCAAGCCCGAGGATGTAGCGCGGTCTCCGCGTGATTTGCCAATACTTAGGAGAGATACCAAGAGATGCTGACGGAAAAAGAAGTTTTGACCACGTTGGAAATGCTGCGCAACGAACATCTGGACGTGCGCACGGTGACTTTGGGGTTGAGTCTGTTCGATCTGGCCACCCATGACGCGGCCCGGTTTCAGGATCGGTTGCTGTCCCGGATCACCGGGATGGCCGCTTCTCTCGTGGACGTGTGCGACGAGGTGGGAGACATCTACGGGATTCCGGTGGTCAACAAGCGCATTTCCGTCAGCCCCATGGCCGTGGTCGGCGCGCCGTTCTCCTCCCGGGAACTGGTCCAGATTGCCATGACCCTGGACCAGGCGGCCCAGGAAGTGGGCGTGGACTTCATCGGCGGGTTCAGCGCCCTGGTGGAGAAAGGCTTAGCCCGGGGCGACCTGAGCCTGATCGAGGCGGTCCCGGAAGCCCTGACCGCCACCTCACGGCTGTGCGCTTCCTTCAACGTGGCCACCACCACCGCCGGGATCAACATGGACGCGGTGCTTCTGCTGGCCAAGACCATCAAGGCCGCGGCGGCCAGGACCGCGGACCAGGACGGCTTGGCCTGCGCCAAGATGGGGGTCTTCGCGAACATTCCCCAGGACGTGCCTTTCATGGCCGGGGCCTATCTGGGCGTGGGCGAGCCCAATGCCGTGATCAACGTGGGCGTGAGCGGGCCTGGAGTGGTCAAGCGGGCCCTGGAGCGAGCCATGGAGGCCGACGACCACTTGGCTCTGGACGAGATTTCGGAAGTGATCAAGCGCACGGCCTTCAAGGTGACCCGGATCGGTGAACTCATCGGCCGGGAGGTGGCCAAGCGATTGAACGTACCCTTCGGCGTGGTGGACCTGTCTTTGGCTCCCACGCCCAACGTCGGGGATTCCGTCGGGGAGATCTTTCAGGTACTCGGTCTGGCCCACATCGGAGCCCCCGGTTCCACCGCGGCCCTGGCCATGATCAACGACGCGGTGAAAAAGGGCGGGGCCTTTGCCAGTTCCTCGGTGGGCGGATTCAGCGGAGCCTTCATCCCGGTCAGCGAAGACCTGAACATTGCCCAGGCCGCGGCCGAGGGCCATCTGACCCTGCCCAAGCTGGAAGCCCTGACCAGCGTCTGCTCCGTGGGCCTGGACATGGTCGCCCTGCCCGGCGACACCTCCGCCGAAACCCTGGCCGCGATCATTGCCGACGAGATGGCCATCGGCGTGATCAACCGCAAGACCACCGCGGCCCGGCTGATCCCGGTTCCCGGCAAGAAGGCCGGAGAAAAAGCCTTTTTCGGCGGCCTGCTGGGCGAAGCCGTGATCATCCCCGTCCCCGGCTCCGGCGGCTCGGACCGCTTCATCAACCTGGGCGGACGGGTTCCGGCGCCGTTGCAAAGCTTGGGAAACTAAGCTTTCCTATTCAAAACGAATGCGGACCAGAATCAAGCGGCGGGACTTGGCGCTGAACCCTGCCACCGAGTCCAGGCTTCCCGGGCCCGCTGGGCCCGGAGGGCCTTGCGAAGGGCCTTTTTGCCGCGGGCTTTGAGTTCGGGCATTAGGCCGAAGTTGACGTTGGAGGGCTGGAAGTTCTTGGCCGGGGTGCGCAAGTGTCCTAGGAGCGCGCCCAGGGCGGTTTCCGGGGGCGGAGGCGGCAGAACGCGGCCCTGGAGTTTGGCGGCCAGGGCATGGCCCAGCCAGAGGCCGCAGGCCGCGGATTCCACGTAGCCTTCCACACCGGTGATCTGGCCGGCCAGGAAGATTCCCGGACTGGAGCGCAGTTCCAGATCCGGGGTCAAGGCCGAGGGGGCTTCGACGTAGGTGTTGCGGTGCATGCTGCCCAGGCGGAGAAATTCCGCCCGCTCCAGGCCGGGGATCAGGCGAAAGACGCGCTCCTGTTCCGGATAGGCCAGCTTGGTCTGAAACCCGACCAGGTTAAAGGCCGTCTTGTCCCGGTTTTCAGCCCGCAGTTGGACCACGGCAAAGGACTGGGTCCCGGTGCGCGGGTCGATCAGCCCCACGGGCTTGAGCGGGCCGAAGGCCATGGTCATCTCCCCGCGCTCGGCCAGGGTCTCGATGGGCAGGCAGGCCTCGAAATGCAGGGCCTTTTCGAAATCCCGGGCCGCGACCTTGCGGGCGGTCAGCAGTTCGGCGTGAAGTCGCCGGTACGTCTCCTCTTCCATGGGGCAGTTCAGGTAGTCGTGTTCCTCGGGATTGTAGCGTGACCCCCAAAAAGCCACGTTCATGTCGATGGAATCCGCCGCCACGATGGGGGCGATGGCATCGTAGAAATAGAGGTGGTCCGCCCCCACAGTCCGGCGCAAATCTTCCGCCAACTCCTCCCCGGCCAGGGGGCCGGCGGCAACGACCACGGCGTCCGCGTCCTTCAGCTTCGGATCATCCAGGGTCCGGACTTCCTCCCGAACCAGCGTGATCAACGGCTCGTCCTGGATGCGCCGGGTGATCCACTCCGCGAACAGCTCCCGGTCCACGGCCAGGGCCTTGCCCGCTGGAACCCGAGTGGCCCGGGCCGCGGCCATGACCAGGCTGTCCAAGTCGGTCATTTCCAGCTTGAGCAACCCCACCGCGGATTCCGGCTCGTCGGAGCGCAGGGAGTTGGAGCAGACCAGTTCGGCCAGGTTCGAACTGGAATGGGCCGGGGAAAAGCGGTCCGGCTTCATCTCGAACAGGCGCACGACAATCCCGGAGCGGGCCAGCCGCCAGGCGCACTCGCATCCGGCCAGCCCGCCGCCGACCACGGCCACGGCTCGCGACCCGTTTTTCATATCTGTTTCGGTCATGGAAGCACTCGCTTGATTCGTCACATCAGGATTATTCATGGTGATAGCGTTCCAGCGCGCCGTCCGGGTTCACTTCCTTGCAGGACCAGGAGCCGGGTTGGAGGCTGTAGCGTCGAAGGGTCCAGTTTTCGTGGTCGATGCAGTCCACATGCCCCTGGCCGCCATCCGCCAGGGCCGCGACAAGCTCGTCCAGATCCGGCTCGATGTCCAGATATGAGCCTTCGTATTCCACTTCCAGGCCGTCGTCTCCAGACGGAGAAAAGACGTCGGCGTTCAGCAGACCATGCAACCTAGGCAGTCTGTCCAGGTCGATGCCCCGGATTTCGCCGAAAATGCGCAGAGGAAATTTCATGTGAGCCTCGGTTTTTTTGCCTTGAAAACGGATAGGTCTTTTTCTAGATTTTCGTGGTCATCCGCCAAATTCATTTCCGAAAGTGAATCTGTCACCAACTCACCGGCAGCCGGACCAGCTTACGAGCCTTGTTCTGGAACAGGACGTAACCCTTATCCCGGCCGTGCAGGTAAAGGTCTCGGGTGATGGCCACGTCATGGCGGCAGTAGGCGATGATCTTGTCGATTTGTCCTTGCTTCCACCATTTCAGGGCATCCAGTCCGCTGCCGGATTTCGGGGCGTTCAGGGTGTGCCGGGCCAAGTGGTCCAGGGAGAGGCGGTAGCCCAGCCGCTCGTGGACCACCTTGAGCATGTCCAGGGTGGGCAGGGAGTAAAAGTCGGCGTCCAGGACGCCGCGGAGCACATTGTAGTCGAAATTCAGAATATTGAAGCCTACCACCAGATCGAATTCCCGCAGCTTTTCGACCAGCCGAGGAACGTCCTCCTGGAGATAGTCCAGAAAGGCGTCCTCCCTGGAGTCGTACAGCACGGCGCAGCTCACGCCCATCAGGTCCGTATGGCTCCAGCCGCCCACCTCCTGGGCTGAGTAGCGGGTTTCGATATCCAGCACGGCGAAATGGACGGGTGAAGCTGGGAGTTTCGCAATCATGGTGTTTTTCCTTGCGGAGTTGGCGGATGGGCCAGGGTCTTCGGCGGGATCGGCGGCGAGAGGAGGTTGGACTCCGGTAACGGCCCGCATCCCGGCCTTGACCGCGTTCCAAAGCCCTCCGGATCGCCCACTGACCTCGGTACTGCCTGAAGAGGCCCGTTCGTACCCACCAGCCCTTTGTTCCGAGGCCACGGACGTGGAGGGCGACGCCACGGCGTATCCGCTTTGATCAATCGAGGCGGCTGCTCCCTGGAGAACCAGGGACGTCGATTGCCGAGGAATTGTCGCAGCCCCGCCCAGAGCCTCCAGCACGGCCAGAGCGGCCTCTTTGTCGATGGGGCGGTTGCCGGAGCCGCATTTCGGGGAGTGGACGCAGGCCGGGCAGCCGGTTTCGCAGGAACAGCCGTCCACGGCTTCCAGGGTGCGCTGGAGCATGGCCTCGGCCCGGGCATAGGCCTGGCGGGTCAGGCCGATGCCGCCGGGGATGCCGTCGTAGACGAACACCGCGGCCCGGTCCAGGTCTTCGTGCAGGGGCGTGGAAATTCCGCCCAAGTCGTTGCGGTCCGTGAGGATCAGCAGGGGCAATATCCCGATGCAGGCGTGCTCCAGGGCGTGGATCCCGCCCATGAAGTGCATCTGGCGGTCTTCCAGGGAGCGGCGCACGGTCTCCGGGATGATCAGCCAGATGCCCTCGGTCTCGAAGATCTGTTCCGGCAGATCCAGGTCCACCACTTCCAGCAGTTTGTGGCCCCGCAGGGCCCGGCGCTCGAAGGCCGGGTAGCGCTGGGTGATTTCCAGCCTCCCCAGGTGGATGGTGGTGTTCCAGAGCGGCCTGGAGGCCTGGGCGTCCAGAATCCGGGTGCGTTTCTCGCCCCGGACCCGGGTGAAGTAGTTTACCTTGGCCGGAAGGACGAACACCGAGCCGGTTTCCAGGTCCAGGCGCTCCACCAGATAGGTCCGGCCCTGATGCAGGTAGACCGCGCCGGGATGGGCATCGGTGCAGGCCCGGTGCCAGTCCATCAGCCCGACCTGCTCGCCGGTTTCGCCGTGAAAGATCAGCAGGCTCCGGCCGCTGCCGCGCAAACCGACCTCCCGATGCGGGTTCTCGTCCGGGCAGATCAGCCTGCGCCGGTCTGCTGTGAGCAGCAGTTTGCCCCGGCTGACCAATGCGTCGACGCGCTCGCGGACGTGTTCCGCCCGCACCAGAGGTTCGTCCAAATCCAGGGGCAGGTCCGCCGCGGCGCAGAGCAGATGCTGTTCCATGATCGCCGGGTTGGCCGGGTTGAGCACCGCGGCTTCCGGCGGACTGGCGAAGAAGACGTCCGGATGGCGGATGAAAAACTTGTCCAAGGGATTTTCGTAGGCCAACAGGGCCACGGCGGATTCCTGGCCGCCGCGTCCCACC
>NZ_PZKN01000051.1 GCF_003046795.1 Desulfonatronum sp. SC1
GCACCCTCCCCTCCCCCGCAAGGCCATGACCAAAATCCCTTGCCATGGCCTTGCGCATTCATTACACACCTTTCAAAAATGGCAAGTCGTCATTTCCGACCGCGAAAAGAATTCATTTTTATGTCCTCTCAGGTTAGTATCCACGCGGAAAAGAGTTCGTCGGACATGCGTGGTCCGACCTAGCCTTGAACTCTGAAAATGCGGCTGTGCGTGTTTTTTTGGGTTGTGAAGCGTTGACAAATGGGCGCTTTGCCATTTATCCGTCTCCCTGAAGCTACATTTTTGTATCATCAATAAAAAATTGATTGTCATTTCAGGGCAAATTGAAAAAAAATGTCATTTTTTTTGAACCCAGGTCCGCATCCGGACCGCGATCCGGATGCCCATCTCTCCCCCTCTTGCCCCACGAGTAGAATCCATGTGCCGATTGTTCTCCCTGACCAGCTCCGTCCCCATCTCCCCGATGCGGGCCATCGAGGCGCTGGACGTGATGAAGGAAGGTCATGACGGTTCGGGGATCGGTCTGTTTCTGACCGACCTGGCCGGTCCCTTCCAGGACTGCAAGCACCTGCCCATCCTTTCCGGCATCTTCACCCATGCGGGTCTGCGCCGGATGGAGGAGTTCATGTCCAGCCAGGGCTTTACGCCCGGGTACCGACTGACCCTGGAGGCCAAGGAATCCCCGCCTCCGGGCACCCCGAAACGGGATATCTATCTGTCCCAGGTCTTTGAACCGCCCTCGGCCTGGACCGATCTGGCCCCGGCCGTGCGCGAACGGGAACTGACCAAGACCCGCCTGGCTTTGCGCCACATGGGCCAGGCCGAGGAAGACATGGTGGTCTTCAGTTTCTGGCCCGACGTGTTGATGATCAAGGAAGTGGGCGATCCCATGGAGATCGGCCAATATCTGGGACTGGACCGGGAAGAGGTGTACGCCGGGCGGATCCTGGCCCAGGGCCGGCAGAACACCAACTACGGGATCAATCTCTACGCCTGCCACCCCTTTTTCATCCAGGGCGTCTCCACCATGACCAACGGAGAGAACACGGCCTTCGTGCCCATCAAGGAATACCTGGGCAGCCAGGGTGTGCCCGGCTACGAGGGCTACCAGTCCGACTCCGAGGTCTTCACCCATATCCTGCACTTCACACTCAAGGGTCTCGGCCTGAGCCTGGAAGCCTACAAACACGTGATCACCCCGCTCCAGGACGACGACCTGGAAGCCCATCCGGACCGGGACTTCCTGCACACCATGAAGCAGGCCTGCCGCCGACTGATCATCGACGGCCCGAACTGCGTCATCGGCTGCCTGCCGGACAAGACCATGTTCATGGTCCAGGACCGCAAGAAATTGCGGCCCGGCATCGTCGGCGGACGGCCCGGCCTGTTCGCCTTTTCCTCCGAGGCCTGCGGCCTGGACGCGGCCATTCCGGATCGCGACAAGTCTAAGGATTTTCAACCCATGCACCTTGACACGGCCATTGTTTCGCCGGACTGTCAGGAGGTACGTATATGTCGGCAAACACAGCCGTTACCCCATCAACATTAAGCCAACGAGACCTGCCCTGGCAGATCGACTGGGACATCCGGACCTGCACGTTGTGCGGGCGGTGTACCGCGGTCTGCCCGGTGAACGCCATTGAATTCGGGACGTTCCGCAAGCGGACCATCTTCACCCCGCCCCTGGGCCTGCTGGACAAGCGGACGGACAAGCCCTCCGGTCAGCAGGACAGGCCCTCGTCCACCTCCAGCGTCTACTACGGCATCCGCCAGCGCACGGACCCGGCCTATGCCTGCATCGGCTGCGCCATGTGCAACATGGTCTGCCCGAACAACGCCATCAAGCCCCACAAATCCGAATCCACGGACCTGCTCCGCTTCCACCGCGACCGGGGCGGCCAGCCGCGCACCCGGGGCGGGCGGCGCAACTCCGGGGACAGCGTCCTGGACCAGATCAAGTTCATGCGCATCTCCATGCTCACCGACCCGGCCCTGGACGCCGGCCGCCACGAGTTCGAACTGCGCACCCTGATCGGCCGCATCCTGCCCCCGGCCGAGGCCCTCAAGACCCAACGCGAAAACGGCTGGATGCCGCCAGTACGGGAAATCTATCCGCTGATGATCGGCTCCATGAGCTTCGGAGCGCTTTCCCCGAACATGTGGGAGGGGTTGCAGATGGGCGTGGCCTACCTCAACGAGGAACTGGGCATGCCTGTCAGGATGTGCACCGGCGAGGGCGGCTGTCCGCCCCGGCTGCTGCGCTCCCGGTTCCTGAAGTACGTGATTTTGCAGATCGCCAGCGGCTATTTCGGCTGGGACGAGATCGTCCACGCCATCCCGCACATGAAGGAAGACCCCTGCGCCGTGGAGATCAAGTACGGCCAGGGCGCCAAGCCCGGAGACGGCGGCCTGCTCCAGTGGCACAAGGTCAACCAGCTCATCGCCGCCATCCGCGGCGTGCCGCCGGGGGTCAGCCTGCCCAGCCCGCCCACGCACCAGACCAAGTACTCCATCGAAGAGGCCGTGGCCAAGATGATCCAGTCCATGAGCATGGCCTGGGGCTTCCGGGTGCCGGTCTACCCGAAGATTTCGGCCTCCAGCACCTCCCTGGCCGTACTGAACAACCTGACCCGCAACCCCTACGCCGCGGGCCTGGCCATTGACGGCGAGGACGGCGGCACCGGCGCGGCCTACAACGTGTCCATGAACCACATGGGCCACCCCATCGCCTCCAATCTACGGGACTGCTATCTGAACCTGGTCAAACTGGGCAAACAGAACGAGCTGCCGATCATCGCCGGCGGAGGCACGGGCAAGAACGGGAACCTGGCGGCCAATGCCGCGGCCCTGATCATGCTCGGGGCCAGCGCGGTTCAGATCGGCAAGTACATCATGCAGGCCGCGGCCGGCTGCCTGGGTTCCGAGGGCGACCGCTGCAACATCTGCAACATCGGCCGCTGCCCCAAGGGCATCACCTCCCAGGATCCGCGCCTGTATCGGCGTTTGGATCCGGAGCAGGTGGCCGAGCGGGTGGTGGACGTGTACGTGGGCTTTGACACGGAACTGAAAAAAATCGTCGCGCCCCTGGGCCGTTCCACCTCCCTGCCCATCGGCATGTCCGACGCCCTGGGCATCGCGGACCGGTTCGCGGCGGAGCGGCTGCAGATCAAGTACGTGGTTTAGCGATGCCGCCCCAAAAGGCACGTCAGCTGCGTTGCTTCGGCTCGTTCCAGCCCTCACGTATGAACCAATACGCTTCGGTCTGGAACGAGCCTCGCGCCTTGCCGTCGCACCTTTTGGGACGGCATCGCGGGAATTCGCGTTTATCCATTCCGGGTTCCGTCGCAAAGACTGAACTGAATGTTGAAAAAGTCCTTATCCGGCAGTCCGTTCAAAAACCCTCAAGTGCAAGAAGCAAAAAAAGTTCAAGGTCGAAGCGTATTTATTCATACGTGAGAGTTTGAACTTTTTGCGGCGACGCAGCAATTGGGAGTTTTTCAACGGACTGTGAACCCCAAGCATATTTCAACGAGGCAGAGCAATGAGCAAGGCAAAAACAGTGCACATCGCCGGCAAGGACGAGACAGGCCGGGTGTCTTCCCGGATTCTGGAGGAGCGCATCCAGGAAGCGGTGCGCGGCGGGGCGGGGCGTCTGGAGATCGCCGCATTCGGCCAGCACGGCATCGGCGGACGGATCTTTCAGCCCCAGGGCAAGCCGGTCAACGTCCAGATCACCGGCTCTCCGGGACAGCGCACCGGCTCCATGGGCTCGCCGGGCACGACCATCGAGATTCACGGTCCGGCCTCGGACGACATCGGTTGGCTGAACGCCGGGGCGGAA
Organism: Desulfonatronum sp. SC1; assembly: GCF_003046795.1. Taxonomy (NCBI): domain Bacteria; kingdom Pseudomonadati; phylum Thermodesulfobacteriota; class Desulfovibrionia; order Desulfovibrionales; family Desulfonatronaceae; genus Desulfonatronum; species Desulfonatronum sp. SC1. The sequence continues at coordinate 3,842 of NZ_PZKN01000051.1, forward strand.
ATCGTGGTCCATGGCTACGCCACCAACGGGGCCTGCAACGCCATGGCCCAGGGCAAGGTCTGGGTGGCCGGGAACATCGGCTCCCGGGGCATGACCATGACCAAATACAATCCCCGGTTCGCCCATCCGGAACTCTGGGTTCTGGGCTCGGCCGGAGACTACTTCGCCGAATTCATGGCCGGCGGGGTCGCGGTGATCTGCGGCCATGAGCCCCAGGATCCGCGCAACGTCCTGGGCTATCGGCCCTGCGTGGGCATGGTCGGGGGCAAAATCTTCTTTCGCGGACCGATTCACGGCTACAGCCAGGCCGACGCCAAGCTGGTCCCCATTTCCGACGAGGAATGGGCCTGGCTGACCGAAAACATGGACCTGTTTCTGGGCAGGATCAAACGCAAACGGCTGCTCAAAAAGCTCACGGTACGCGACGAATGGCAGTGCATCGCCGCGCGCACGCCCATGGAGAAAGTCGGGGCCAAGCGCCGCTCCATGGCCCAGTTTCACCGGGACGTCTGGGACAAGGAACTGGGCCGGGGCGGGATGATCGGCGACCTGACCGACCTGGACCGAAGTCCCGTCCCCCTGATCACCACCGGGGAGCTGCGCCGCTACGTCCCGGTCTGGGAGCACCGCAAGTATCTGGCCCCCTGCCAGTCCGCCTGCCCCACGGGCATGCCGGTCCAGGAGCGCTGGCGGCTGATCCGCGAGGGCAAAGTTGACGAGGCCGTGGACGTGGCCCTGGCCTTCACTCCCTTTCCGGCCTCCATCTGCGGCTATCTCTGCCCGCACTTGTGCATGCAGGGCTGTACCAAGGGCGTGGCCGGAAATCTCCAGCCCGTGGACATCACGCCTCTGGGCAGAAAGGGCGTATCCTCTAAGCCCCCGAAGCTCCCGGACCTCAGCGGGACACGGGTGGCAGTGATCGGCGGCGGCCCGGGCGGGATTTCCGTGGCCTGGCAGCTCCGACTCAAGGGCCACGACACGTGGGTCTACGACCTGGAAAAGGTTCTGGGCGGGAAGATGGCCACGGCCATTCCGGAGCAGCGCATTCCCAGGGAGGTTCTGGAGGCGGAGATCGAACGGGTGCGCAAGGTTCTTCCCCACGTGCATCTCCAGCAGAACCTGACCCACAAGGAGTTCGACCAACTCAAGGCCGACTTCGACTACGTTGTCATCGCCACCGGAGCGCAGAAGCCCCGGACCATTCCCATTCCCGGTTCCGAGCGGATCACCCCGGCTCTGACCTTTCTCAAGAACGCCAAGCTGGACAACCAGCCCGTGGGCAAGAAGCTGGTGATCATCGGCGCGGGCAACGTGGGCTGCGATGTGGCCACCGTGGCTCACCGCCTGGGCGCGGAGGAAATCACCCTGATCGACATTCAGGAACCGGCCTCCTTTGGCGAGGAGCGCAAGGAGGCCGAACGGGCCGGCGCGGTCTTCCGCTACCCCTGCTTCACCAAGGAGATCACCCCGGAGGGCGTGCTGCTGACCACCGGCGAAGTCATCCCCGCGGACACCGTGGTCATCTCCATCGGCGACCTGCCGGATCTGGGCTTTCTGCCCGAGACCATCGCCGTGGACCGCGGCTTCGTGCTGGTCAACGAGATGGGCCAAACCTCCGATCCCCAGGTCTTCGCCATCGGCGACATCGTCAAGCCCGGTCTGCTCACCGACGCCATCGGCGCGGGACGCAAAGCGGCCAAAACCATCGACGAAATGGCCGCTGGCAAGCGCCCCCAGGTGGATTCAGCCTGGCTCAAGGACTATTCCATCGAGTACAGCGAAACCTCGGAGCGCATCGATTATTCCCGGATGACCCTGGAATACTACGACCCGCGGATCACCGAGTACAACGACATGGAACACTGCGCCTCCCAATGCTCCTCCTGCGGCTCGTGCATGGACTGCGGCCTGTGCGACGCGGTCTGTCCCACCGCGGCCATCGAGCGCAAAAACCTGGGCAACGGCAAATACGAACGCGTCTCCAACCCGGACAAATGCATCGGCTGCGGCTTCTGCGGAAAATGCTGCCCTTGCGGAGTCTGGGCTTTAGTGGAGAATACACCCATGGGCTGATAAGAGGGAGTCTGCCCTTGTCCCCGAGCGTGCCGGTGACGGAAGGTTGGACGTCCGAGAAGGATTCACGTATTCTTGACCGCGTTGATCGTATCTGGATTATTATTCGGCGGAACTTTCGTCGGCAAGAATCGGATGCGACGAGGCGGTTTTTCTTTCCCAAATACAGAACCAAAACAACACTCAAGGAGCCTTGATATGACCAAAGTCGCCATTTTCATGGGCAGCATCTCGGATGAAGACAAGATGGCCCCCTGTGCCGAAGTGCTCGGTTCACTGGGCATCCCGCATTTGTTCACCGTGGCCTCGGCCCACCGCACCCCGGAGCGGGTGCAGCGGCTGGTTCGGGAGTTGGAGGATCAGGGCTGCAAGGTGTTCATCTGCGCGGCGGGCATGGCCGCCCACCTGGCCGGGGCCGTGGCCGCGAAGACCACCCGCCCGGTACTCGGCGTGCCCTTGACCGCCTCGTCCCTGGGTGGCCTGGACGCGCTGCTGGCCACGGTGCAGATGCCTCCCGGCTTTCCCGTGGGCACCGTGGCCCTGGACAGTGCCGGGGCGCGCAACGCCGCCTGGCTGGCCGCCCAGATTCTGGCCCTGGATGATCCTGAACTGGCTGAAAAACTGCGCGCAAATCGGCAGAAGATGATCGACGGGGTGGAAAAGGCCGCGGCTGATCTGCGCGCCCGACATCCCGGCAGCGCGGGCTGATCGCGTCGCGACGACTTGAGAGGCAAGCTTCCATGCGGACAATGGCCACGGCCCTGCTGTACGACCCGGTTTTCGCGGTCCATGACGCCGGGGCCGGGCATCCGGAGAGCGCGATGCGCTACACGGCCCTGGTTCGCGCCTTGGAAGAGGACCGGGAGACCGCGGGACTGCCGCGGTTGCGGCCGCGTCCGGCCACGGAAAGTGAACTCGCCTCTTGCCACGGCCCCGGATATATTGACCTGGTCCGCCGACGCATCCAGGAAGGCCGCCGCAGCCTCGGATTTCCGGACACCAACGTCGGCCCCGGCTCCTGGGACGCGGCGGTTCATGCCGCCGGAGGAGCCATGGTCGCCGTGGACGCGGTGATGCAAACGGATGTCCAGAGCGTCTTCTGCGTGGTCCGCCCTCCGGGCCACCACGCCCGTCCCAAGCAGGGCATGGGATTCTGCATCTTCAACAATGTGGCCCTGGCTGCCCGGCACGCCCAGATCGCCCACGGGCTGGAGCGGATCCTGATCGTGGACTGGGACGTGCACCACGGCAACGGCACCCAGGAAATCTTCTACGACGACCCGTCCGTCCTGTTCTTCAGCACCCATCAAAGCAACTGGTTCCCCTACTCCGGCGCGGTCCACGAAACCGGCGACGACGCCGGAGAGGGGTTCACCATCAACTGCCCCTTTCCCTACGGCACCGGCTTCGCCCCGATCCGCGAAGCCTTCCTGGAACGCCTATTGCCCGCGGCCCGGGACTTCCAGCCGGAATTGGTCCTGATCTCAGCCGGCTTCGACGCCCTGGAAGCCGACCCGCTGGGCGGATTCCGCCTCCACCCGGACGACTTCACCGAGCTGACCGCCATTGTCCGGGACATCGCCGATAAAAACGGCACCCAGGGACGAATCATCTCCCTGCTGGAAGGCGGCTACGACCTCCACTCCATGGCCCTCGCCGCCCTGGAGCACGTCCGCGCTTTGGCTGCCTGACAATCGCCGTCACTCCATACGCGAGCCATTGCTTAACAAGGCCACCAATTCCCGATCCAGGTCCGTGACGTCCGTTGCCAGCGGCTCCACCAGGGTTACCAGGACATTCTTTCGGACGCCGATCCGTTTGGCAGTGGGTACATCCGCCACCAGGACGTCAATGGCGTTGGTGTAGCGGGCGTTCATCAGGTCGCTGACCAAACGGATGCCAAAGCCCTCGATATAGACCCGTTTGCCCAGCCAGCCTCTCAAGTCACGGGAAACAGCCACGGTCCAGCCGGAAACAGGGGTTTGCATGATCGCGGTGTTGTCCACGTCGTCGTTGCATTCTTGGGGCCGGGCCGTGTACGCGGTCAGGCGCAATCGATGGGTGTTGGCGTCCCGGTAGCCGTTAATCATCCGTTTGAGAACCAGATTTTCATCGAGCAGCTTTCCCAGCTCTATTTCCCGGTTCCCCTTGTTCTCCCGGTAGCCATTGAGGAGCATCTTGAGGATCAGAATTTCGTCCTGGGCCTTGAGCAGTTCAAGGTCCTTCTCCATGTTGAACCGGTATTCCTTGGTCAGGATCGCGGGTTGCCCGCCGACGCCGTCCACGGGTTTGAGGACGTGATAGAGGTTCATCAGGGCCAGAACAATAACGAGGGGCAGAGCGTAGCGCATGATCATCTCCTCATGGAGTGGACGCGTCCGGTGCGGAGCAAGATTGCCCGGAGCAGTGGAGTGAGAGGACGAGTGTTTTTGAGATAATTTTTAATCGTAGCCGGATGATTATGCCTCCGCAATGTTGATAATCGAGGGTATTTCCGACTTTTTCCCGAAAAAAACAAAACCATCGTGCTCCCAACCCTGCCTGCCCGGAAGCAATCCTCGCCTTTTTCCATGGATACGGCATTTTTTTCTTAACACGTTGGGATGAAAAGGATTACAAACCGCTTCTCCCGTAAGGACCGAGCAGAGACACGCCGAAGTCGGGTGGCGACCCAGATCAATCTCAATGTTTGGCGCCTCATCCGTGCGCAAAATTTCAGCAGACGCGATGAACCGAACTCCGTAAATTTTCAGCATTCATATGGCGACATTTCTGAAACTGGCCAATATTAACGCGCCCTGCCCTTTCGATTCCGGCATTGATCCTCGTAGAAAAAACCAGCCTCAACGTGTTGCGGGAGGCAAACCTCCATGTCTTCGGTGCGCCAGCCAAAGCAATACCCCCCCCAGCGCGATCATGGGCAAGGAAAGCACCTGTCCCATGCTCATCCAGTCAAAGGCAACGAAGCCGAGATGGGCGTCCGGTTCGCGGAAGAATTCCACGCTGAAGCGAAACACGCCGTAGAGCAGGGCGAACATGCCGGAAACGGCCATGGTGGGACGGGGTTTGGCCGAGAAGGACCAGAGCAGAGCGAACAGGACCAAGCCTTCCAGAAATGCTTGGTAAAGTTGGGAGGGGTGCCGGGGGATGAATCCGGCGGTGGGGTCGGCGAAGATCATGCCCCACGGCGCGTCCGTGGCCCGACCCCAGAGTTCGCCGTTGATGAAGTTGCCGATCCTCCCGGCGCAGATCCCGATAGGCGCCAGCGGAGCCACGAAATCGGCCACCTGAAAAAAACTCCGTCGGCTGCGCAGGGCGTAGAGCCAAATGGACAACATCACGCCCAACAGGCCGCCGTGAAAGGACATCCCGCCCTTCCATATTTTCAGGATTTCCAGGGGATGATCGATGAATGTTGCGAAGTCGTAGAACAGCACGTACCCTAGACGTGCACCCAGTAAGAGCCCCAAGGCGCAGTAGGTGATCAGGTCCGGCAGTTCCTGGGGGTTCCAACCGGACCCCGACCGCTTGGCCCGAAAATGGCCCAGCAACCAAGCCGCCAGAAAGCCGATCAGATACATCAGGCCGTACCATCGGACCTCCAGCGGTCCGAGGGCGAAAGCCACGGGATCAATGTTTGGGTGGTACACGCGGTAAAACCTTTTGTTGATACGTTCAGAGGCAACGGGAAAAAACAATCGCGAACTCACATCGGCGACACGGAGCCACCATGCAAACTACCTGCACTTCAGACACGTCCCTGACCATGGCCGTACAGATGCTGCCTCAGGACGCCAACCCGTACGGCAGCATCCACGGCGGAATCATCATGAAGCATATCGACACCGCCGCGGGCATCGTGGCCATCCGGCACGTCCGGGGCAATGCCGTGACCGCATCCATCGATCGGCTGGACTTTCACCATCCGGCCTATGTCGGCGACCTGCTCATGCTCAAGGCCAGCGTCAACTTGGTGGGCCGGACGTCCATCGAGGTCGGCGTCCGGGTGGAAGCGGAAAACCTTCTGACCGGGGAGATCCGGCACACCGCCTCGGCCTATCTGACTTTTGTGGCCTTGGACAAAAAAGGTCACCCCACCCCGGCCCGACCCTACAAACCCACCACGCCGGATGAAATTCACCGCTCCGAAGAGGCCAAGGTTCGCCGGGCAATGCGGCTAGCTGAAAAGAACAGGGAACGGGCCGTCGACTCCTCGTTGCGAGAATAGCGGGAAGGAGCCGGAAGCTACACGCCTACTCTTCCGTTTCAGGCCCCAACGGCAGCAGATCGCCCTCCATGGGCAGCACCTCGGCCCGCACCTGAAGCTGGAAGAACAGATCACCCGGAAATATTTCCCGGGTGGACTCCAGAATACGCATCTGGCTCGTCGTGTCCGTGATCTGCGTGATCAGTCCGGCCCCGACGACCTGGGCCATACCTTGCTCCAGGCCGCTGGAACGCTGGACGATGAGCACCGGGATCGGCGCTTGCCCCTGGGGCGGGCCCCACAAGGAAACATAGGCCTTGGAAAGCATCCCCCCCATGGTTTGGTCTTCCTGCAAAGCGTCGATCACTCCTCCCATTCGTCGCTCCGGAACCAGGGAGGAGAAGAAGCCCGTTCGCTGCGAAACCATTCCCGTAACGCTGTCCAGCCAAGGGTCGCATCGAGGTTCGCGGCTCGAAACGACGGCCCCTGTCCCTTGATCGCCCTCCAGAACCCCGTTGCTTCCGCTCGCCTCCGATGGGCGCAGCAATGCCGCCTGGGTGACGTACATGTGCAACAATTCCTCCACACCCTGCTCCCACGACCCGGTTCTCAATTTCTCGCACATCCCGTCGTATTTCATAACCGGATCCGGAACAATGGACACAGTGACCTCCGTCTCCCGATGCAACGCGGTCGGGGCTTCTTCGGCGAACTTCCAGCCATGGTCGGCGCTCCGGGGCGTACAGGCGCACAGCAGGACGACCTGGAGGAATCCAAGGGCCATCAAGATAATCGGCTTCACGAGGCTTCTCCTTGCAGTGTTGATCATGCACGGGTAGGGGGAGAGACACGGAACGACAAATCGTCGTTGCTTCTCACCTCAACGAATCATCATGGTACAGGAATTCTCCGATGACAAGCCCGGATCTCCCCTCAGCCCCTCCCTCTTCCAGCGTCAGCCTGGAAAAAACCATCTACACCCTGGACCAGATGGAGCGGATCGCCGTTCCGCAAATCGCCCTGGCAGGCCGCTCCAACGTGGGCAAGTCCTCCCTGCTGAATTGCCTGGCCAATCGCAAGAATCTGGCCAAGACCAGCTCGGTTCCAGGCAAAACCCGCAGCCTGAATTACTATCTGGTCCATCCGGAGCAATACTACCTGGTAGACCTGCCCGGATACGGCTACGCCAAACGCTCGAAAAGCGAGCGCAACGCCTGGGGTAATTTGATGCGGCGCTTTCTGACCAGCAACAAGGGCTTGGTGGGACTGGTTCTGGTCCTGGACAGCCGCCTGCCGCCCCAAGCTCCGGACAAGGAGATGGCGGGCATGGCCCTGGAACAGGGCCTGCCCCTCCTGCCCGTGCTCACCAAGGCGGACAAGTGCTCCCAGCGCGACATCGCCGCCGCCAAACGCGCCTGGATGGAGCTGCTGGGCCCGGAAGCCGCCCCGGTTTTCTTTTCCGCCAAGACCCGCCTGGGCCGGGAAACGCTCTGGGAACAAATCCGGCTACTGATTTCTTCCCAAGACCACCCTTTACCCGATTCCGAGGCGCAATGACGGAGATTGGTCGGCTGCGACTTTTTTTAGCAAGTACGGGAGCTTTTCCAATATCTTGGAGTTATGTCCGCCGATTATCTTGATCCGAACAGACGTATTTGACAACGTCACCCCCGAAACCTACGGTATGAGCGTCATGCATAGTGTCGCTCGCCAGCCCCGCGCCCAGGCCCGCGCCTTGGGCGACTCCAATCCAATCCGACGGCCCTCCGGGTCGCGCCGACTTTCCAAGGTGTTCTTCGGCCCCGGAGGTTGTCCGGTGGAAACGTGCTTCGCCCCGCTCCGTCCACCCTCGCCGCCCGTTCTTTTCTTTGTTTCCCCCGCTCCCCGCCGCCTCTCTTCACCACGCCTCAGCCCATTCTTCCCCGGTTCGACCACGTTCACCGAGGTCGCGCCGTGACCGCCCAAGCCAAGGCCGCCACGGTCCCCGGTTTTCTTGTCGCCCACTACCGGGACTTCCTGCTCTACGGTCTGTTCCTGGGCGCGATAGCCTGGTTCATCGCCAGCGGCGAACAGGGCATGGGCTACCACTGGAAGTGGTACCGCATGCCCCGCTACCTGATCCAGATCACAGAGGACGGCTGGATGCTCGGGCCCCTGCTGCAAGGGCTGATAGTAACCTTCAAAATTTCCGGGCTGAGCCTGATCCTGGCCATGATCTTCGGACTGACCGCGGCGATCTTCCGGCTTTCCGACTCGTTCACGGCCCGGCTCGTGGCCAAGGGCTACGTGGAATTCATCCGCAACACCCCGCTGCTTACCCAGATTTTCTTCATCTACTACGTCATCGGCCCGGTCTTCGGCCTGGACGCCTTCGGCTCCGCCGTCCTGGCCCTGTCCCTGTTCGAAGGGGCCTATGCCTCGGAAATCTTCCGGGCCGGAATTGTTTCCATCCACAAGGGCCAGTGGGAGGCCGCTCATAGCTTGGGACTATCCAAGTGGGACACGTATCGCAAGGTGATCGTCCCCCAGGCCGTCCGACGCATCCTCCCCCCCCTGACCGGGGTAGGCGTGACCCTGATCAAGGACTCCTCCCTGGCCAGCACCATCGCCATCTACGAGTTGACCCAGCAAGGCAACATCGTTTCCTCGGATACCTTCATGGTCTTCGAGGTCTGGTTCACCGTTGCGGCCATCTACTTGGCCGTCACCTTCCCCCTGTCCATGCTCGTGGCGGAGTTGGGCAAACGGATGCGCACGGCGGAGTGAGGGGAAAGGCTGAAGCCTGGAGTCAAGAGTCGGAAGTCGGGAAAAACTCCATGAAACCGTCCGCAACCGTGAACCGTGAACCGTGAACCGTGAACCGTGAACCGTGAACCGTGAACCGTGAACCACAAATCCCAGAGCAGCCGCATGACCGCAAACGCAAACGCCGCCCGACGGGAAACGACACGGGCAAACACGCGCCTCGGCCAGGAGATCATCTCCGTCCGGGACATCGTCAAGACATATCCTGGAGGGTTGCGCGCCCTGGATCATGTTTCACTGTCCGTACGGCAAAAGGAGGTGGTGGTGATCATCGGGCCGTCCGGCTCGGGCAAGTCCACCCTGCTGCGCTGCCTGAACGGCCTGGAGGAGATCGATTCCGGGGAAATCGTCATCGACGGCGTACCCCTGGACGACGATCCCCGAAACCGGCTGACCATCCGAACCGAGGTGGGCATGGTCTTCCAGTCCTTCAACCTGTTTCCGCACATGACCGTGCTGCAAAACATCAACCTGGCTCAGGAGCAGGTCCGGGGGAAATCCCGGAAAGAGGCCGAGGAAACCACCATGGCCCTGCTCGCCCGGGTCGGCCTGACGGACAAGGCCCGGGCCTATCCAGCCCAGCTTTCCGGCGGTCAGCAGCAGCGCGTGGCCATTGCTCGAGCCTTGGCCATGCATCCCAAGGTGATGCTCTTTGACGAGGCCACCAGCGCCCTGGACCCGGAAACCATCGGCGAAGTCCTGGAGGTAATGAAGGGCCTGGCCCGTGACGGCATGACCATGGTCGTGGTCACCCATGAAATGGGCTTTGCCCGTGAAGCCGGTGACCGGGTGATCTTCATGGAGGACGGGCGACTCCTGGAGGAAGCCTCCAGCGACGACTTTTTCAGCAACCCGAGACAAGAGCGCACCCGCGACTTTCTTGGCCAAATTCTGTGCGGACCGGTCCCAGGTCCAGCGGAGTCAACCCCTAACGCGAAGGAGAACATATGAACCCGACACGTAAACTCGTCCTTACGGCCCTGGCGGCCTGCCTGATCCTGCTGCTCGCCGCCGTGGCCCAGGCCCAGAACATCAGTCAGCAGATCACCAGGGAAAGCACCCTGACCGGAATCATGGAGCGCGGGGCGCTCCGGGTGGGCTTCGATACCTTCGTGCCCTGGGCCATGCAGGACAAGACCGGAGAATTCATCGGCTTCGAGATCGACGTGGCCAAGCGTTTTGCCGAGGACCTGGGCGTGCGCGTCGAACTCGTGCCCACGGCGTGGCGGGGGATCATCCCGGCCCTGCTCACGGGGAAGTTCGACCTGCTCATCGGCGGAATGAGCATCCGGGCGGATCGGGCCCAGCAGGTCTACTTCAGCATGCCCTACTACTTCACCGGCCAGGCCCTGGTGGCCCACAAGGAAAAGGCCGCGGGCTTCACCGCGCTGGAGGACTTCAACAAGCCCGAAGTGACCATCGTTGCCCGCACCGGAACCACGGCCCAAAGAGCCGCGGAAAACCTCTTTCCCAAGGCCCAGCGCAAATACTTCGACAAGGAGCCCCAGGCTGTCCAGGAACTGCTCATGGGACGGGCCCACGCCCTGATCGGCAACGCCCCCCTGCCCTCTCAGGAGGCCATCAAGAACCCGGACCGGTTGTTCCTGCCCGTTGAAGGCAACCTGACCAACGAGCCCATCGGCATCGCCATGCGCAAGGGAGATCCGGACCTGCTCAACTACGTGAACAGTTGGATCCTCCAGGTCACCGGCGAAGGTTGGATCCAAGATCGCTATACCTACTGGTTCACGACCATGGACTGGAAGGACCAGGTGGAATAACCGACCACGAAACACACTTCGGCTGGGCAACGGTTGTTGCCCAGCCCCTCTCTCTAAAAAAGCTCCATGACTTCCAAGCAGACCCGCTTCACCCCCCTGGACGCCGTCCTGATCCTGGCCATCGTCGCCTTTGCCGCGGTCTTCATCTGGCGCGTCCACGCCACCCTGGACTACCAGTGGCGCTGGCACCTGCTGGCCAATTACCTGCTGCGCTGGGATGAAACGGCCGACCGCTGGGTGCCCGGCCTGATCACCCAGGGGTTGCTGACCACGATCCGACTCAGCATCTGGACCATGCTCCTGGCCACGGTAATCGGCGTAATCATGGGTCTGGCCCGGTGCGGCAAGTCCCTGTTCCCTCGGATGGTCGGCTGGACCTACGTGGAGCTGGTCCGGAACATCCCGCCCCTGGTTCTGATCTTCATTTTCTACTTTTTCCTGGCGGACCAACTGATGACCCTGCTGGGCGTTGAAGCCATGCTCCGCAACCTCCCGGACTGGGGTAAGGAACTGTTGGCCTGGGTGGCCGTGCCCGTGGAGAGGATGCCCAACTTCCTGGCCGCCCTGCTCACCCTGGCCGTGTACCAAGGGGCCTACATCACCGAGCACGTCCGATCCGGAATCCAGTCCATCGAACGGGGCCAGCGCGAGGCCGCCTACGCCCTGGGCCTTTCTCCCTGGCAGCAGATGCGCCACGTAATCCTGCCCCAGGCGGTCTCCCGAATCGTCCCCCCGCTGTCCGGCCAGTTCATCGCCACCATCAAGGACACGGCCATCGTCTCGGTGATCAGCGTCCAGGAACTGACCTTCCAAGGCCTGGAACTGATGGCCTCCACCTACATGACCTTCGAGATCATGATCACCATCACCGCGCTCTACCTCCTCCTGACCCTCACCTTCTCCACCCTCGCCGGCCGCGTGGAACGCCGCCTGCGCCGGGCGTATGGGTGACGGGAAACTATAACCTATTGTACTGGGAGCAGGAGGGCGAAAATAAAGAAACAATTCCAGGTGTTGTCAATGGCCTGGAATTCTTGCCTTCGCTTGCGGTCACAGATGATTCTGACTATGTACATGACAAAATCAATAACGTTGATGGAGCTACGTCCATGACAGACTAAAATGGTACCGGTTCGTTGGACAGCCTAGCGACCATCAGCTACCGGGGAACTAAACAACCACCAGCTGTAAGCTGGTGGGTTTGATCCAGCGGACTGAAAGTCCAGCCTGGACCGGCAGGCTTCGCAGCCGGTTAGTACGTGCTTCTCATCAGCCACGTTACATAGTCGGGCCTCGGCAAGCATGATTACAAATCCGACGCGTTATTCACATGTAAAGCCATCCATGCCGTACACCGGCGTAAAGCCAAACCGCTAGATGAAAGCCGCCCGGCTGAAGCCGGGGGTTTTAACCTTGAACAGGGACGAATAAATCGAACGAGTTGTGTCTGGTGGGCAGACGGAAGACCGATAGTACCGCATTTTTAACTATTAGAGAAGGGGGGAAATGATTGCAAAGGTAGATAAATCAGAAAGAGAAATGTTTTGCACAAATTGTGGTCAAATTGGCATACCTACAAGAAAAGGTCACTTTTTGATCGAGATTATTTTATGGTGTTTCTCAATTTTCTTTTTTCTTCCCATGATCGTTGTTGCAATAATATATTCTGTATGGAGAATAACATCTGGTCCAAAGATTGTAAGTTCTGTGGAACATCAAGACCGATTCCTAAAGACTCTCCTGTTGCTCAAAAAATCATCAACGACTAAAGACACAAAAATATATAAATTTAGGAACATCTGTCATGCCTAGATTTGAAATAATTGGAACTGGCAAAGAAACAGGAAGAAAGCGTAAACGAATATACTTTGCTTTTGATGAACATATAGCTAGAAAAAATGCTGAAGACGATGGAACTGTTGTCGAAGAAATCAAATTGTTGCCATATAATCCACCAACAGAGCAGCAAATAGAATTGGCAGCAAAACACAACATTGATATATCAAGCGGAACAAATGAAAATGATGTTGCTGATATAATAAATGCAAAATTTAAAAATGAAATTTTATCTAAAAAAGAAGATAAAGATATAGCAAGATTTTTTAATATTGAAGTTACAGAGTTTATTGGAGAAGATACGCTTTACAGTAAAATAAAAAACGCATTGTCTAAACCAGGATATGAAAAAGAACTGGTTTTGTTTTTTGCATATTGTGTTTATCGTGACTATATAAGAGGGTCATCTATGGCAACAACAATTTCATTAAATGATCCTGCAATAGAATATGTCGCCAGGAAACTACATACAAACAGCAAGGTTGTTAATTCTATTAAAAAATATGATGGTAATTTTTTGAAATACTTCGGGGAAAAGACATCTAATGAAGGATACACAAAGAACTATGGCAGCAAGAGAACAGAAGCATACAAATCGGTTATTGAGCTTCTCAAAGAAAAAGCAATGTTGCCGGGAAGGTCAACAAATGAACCAATAATTACCAAGAAAGATTTAAATGTATCTCCAATGAAACCAAGCAATACAACCAAGAGAAAGAAATTATCGACCATCGAGATTGTTTCAATTGTCGTTGTGGCAGTGGTCTTGCTTTACATCTTCTCCAGGTAAAAAAATATAGATTTAACTGCGACCATGGCCCCATGACCGAATATCCAGCCACATTAAGGAGGGCGTGTATGCGGAGAATAATATTATTGGTCGTACTGAGTTTGACCGCCATGTACGCCTATGCGGAGCCAGAGTGCGAATTTGACAAGAGGCTTTCCGGAATGTACATTTACAAGTGCAGCGTTGGGTCAACAAAAATAACACAAACACCCATCCATGCCACGGAAATTCCCAGGACAACAGTTAGACAAGTTCAACGGCCCGCGCAGCGACAGGCTCAAGAGACAACTAGGCAATTAACTGGACCACAAAAAAATGCTGTTAGATCCGCGAAGGCATATCTTAATTTTAGTGGTTTTTCGCGGGAAGGGCTTATTAATCAACTTTCATCAGATGCAGGGGATGGTTATAGCGTTGCAGATGCTACAGCAGCAGTAGATAGCTTGAACATTGATTTTAACGAATAAGCGGTAAAATCTGCGAAAAATTACCTCAAAATGATGGGTTTCTCGTGCAAAGGACTCATTCAGCAACTTTCATCAAGCGCTGGTGACAAATACACAGAGAGCCAAGCAAGGTACGGTGCCCAAAAAGCGGGAGCTTGTAATTAATAGCGCTGAACAAAAGACCCAAAGCCCTTTCGGAGAAATCCGGGAAGGCTTTTCTTTTGACGCAGCCATTCTCACAAACGAAGGTTTTTAAGAATGTCAAAAATCGCCTTCACCATCCACGAAAAATCAAGGTTCCGGCCTTCTCGAAAAGCTGTCTCGAAACTGATTCTTAAAATGGAACGGGTGCCATGAGTTTTGAGAGGATGGACCACCGCATTGGGGATACTGCCCTCTCCCACCCACATTAACAGTTAAGCCTCACCACACAGCAATCTCTCTCAGGACTTTAACCGCATCGCGCCAAATCCAGCCTTTTCCGCAATAATTTCTGCATGTTAACCTGGCCCTTTGCGTAAGACCCTACTGATATCTCTGCTTTTTTGTCAAAAAAACGTTTAATTTTATA
>NZ_PZKN01000052.1 GCF_003046795.1 Desulfonatronum sp. SC1
GGGTGTTGGGTTTGCGGGGTGGTGATACGGTTATGATTCCATTTGGCGGACGGCTTACGGGGCCAACACCTTGGCCAGGACTTTGGCCGCCAGGGTGTGCTCCGCGTCGGCCAGGGTGCGGGGGTCCAGGCAGAATGCGTCGTGTTCGATGCGCCCGACCAGGGGCGGGTCGGCGTCCAGGAGGGCGTCGCGCAGCGCCTCAACCCCGATGTCCGTACTCTGAGGGCGAACAGCCACCAGGGTCGTGGGCAGGTCCCGCTCCGGATACGCGCCGCCGCCCACTCGGGAAGCTCCCGGAAACAATGTGATTTCGGCGCTTGCGCCCCCCCCAGAGCCTCTTAAGCCACCGTTTAGGGCCCGGCGCAATCCGCGGGCCAGCTTGTTTGCCTGCCGCCGCAGATCCTCGGCTGACGCGGTGATCATCCGCAGGGTCGGAATTTCCGTGCGGGCCAGTTCCGGGTCCAGATAGAGGCGCAGCGTGGCCTCCAGGGCGGCCAGGGTCATTTTGTCGATGCGCAGGGCACGGTTCATGGGGTTTTTCTTGATCGGGTCGATGTATTCCTTGCGCCCCACGATGATCCCGGCCTGGGGGCCGCCCAGGACCTTGTCCCCGCTGAAGGTGACCACCGCGGCTCCGTCGGCCACGGCCTCCTGGACCGTTGGTTCATGGTCCAGGCCGTAGGGCGTGAAGTCGAACAGGTTGCCGCTGCCCAGGTCCTCCAGTATCGGCAGGCCGTGCTTTTCACCCAGGGCGACCATCTCCCGCAGCCCGACTTCCTTGTGAAAGCCGATGATTCGGAAGTTCGAGGTGTGCACCTTGAGCAGGGCCGCGGTTTCCGAAGTGATCGCCCGCTCGTAGTCGTGGAGGTGGGTCCGGTTGGTGGCTCCCACTTCCCGCAGCACGGCACCGCTCTTGGCCATCACGTCCGGGATGCGAAACGAACCGCCGATTTCCACCAACTGCCCACGGGAAACCACCACCTCCTTGCCCTTGGCCAGGGTGTCCAGCATCAGCAGCACCGCAGCGGCGTTGTTGTTCACCACCAGCCCGGCCTCGGCCCCGGTCAGCTTGCACAGCAGTTCCTCCACATGGGCGTAGCGGCTGCCGCGCTGGCCCGTGTCCAGGGAAAATTCTAGATTCGAGTAATGGGCACAGGCCTCGGTGACGGCCTCCACGGCCCGGTGGGCCAGCAGGGAACGGCCCAGGTTGGTATGCACCACCACGCCCGTGGCGTTGATCACCCGCCGAAAATGCGGCCTGGACGCCCGATCCAGAAAGGCGTGCAGCGGTCCTACCAGAGCGGACCAATGCATGTCTTCGGAAGTGTTCAGCTTTTGCCCGCGAATGTCCGCCCGCAGTTGATCCAGATGCATGTTGACGAGATCCTTGAGCAGGGGGCGCGGCAGGCGCGCATAGCGACCGGACTCCGAGACACGTTGCAGAATCAGGTCCACGGAGGGCAGCAATCGATACAGTTCAGACATGGAATCTCCGGGGTAGAGAAAAAGTGCATGCAGCGCCGGTCACGCGTCCAGCCATTTCGGGTGGAGAGCGTATATTTCCGCCAGCAGGTACAACGAACCGCAGACCAAAATCGGGCCATCGGCTTGGGCGGCCAGACTCGAGGCAAGAGCCAGCGCCGTTGCCGGGTCGGGCGCGGCCTGGGCTTGGGGACCCAGTTCGCGGACGATCTCCCGGGCGGGGCGGCTGCGTGGCTGCGTGGGCAGTTCAGGAACAAAGATCGGCCCGGATGTCAATTGCCGGACCAGGGGGGCCATACCGGCCAGGTCCTTGTCCCGCATGCAGGTGAAGATCACCGCGCCTGGGCGGATGGCCAGTTTGCCCAGGGCCGCGTTCAGGGTCTCCAGGGCCGGGGGATTGTGCGCGCCGTCCAGAATGATTTCCGAGGGGATTTCCGGAGTGCCGGTGACGCGTTGCAGACGGCCGGGCCAAGCCCTGGAGGTCAAGGCGTGTTCACAGGCATCGGGGCGCATGGGCCAGCCATGGCGAAGGGCCAGGCTCGTCCACCCCGCCAGGGCCAAGCGGGCGTTGTCGCGCTGGTGGTCGCCGGGCAGGGCCGGAGCGATGGCGCCCCATGCCTGTATTTCAGCCCGCATTTCGGAGGGCATTCCGGTAATGTCGTTCACGGTGCGCACGACCACTCCCTGGCCGGCGGCCTCTTGTTCCAGGACATCGCGGACCACGGCGGCCTGGGGGGCCGAAAAGACTACCGTGCCGGGTTTGATGGCTCCGGCCTTGTCCCGGGCGATGTTTTCCAGGCCCGGGCCGATTATTTGGTCATGGTCCAGACCGATGGGCGTGATCAGGAGCAGGTTCGGGCTCCAGGTGGAGGTGGCGTCGTTGCGTCCGCCCAGTCCGGCTTCCAGCACGATCAGGTCCACGCGCTCCGCGCTGAAGCCGACCATGGCCATCAACGCGATGGTTTCGAAATAGGTCAGGCCGAGGTCGTGGCAGACGGGGTGGACGGTGTTGGCCCAGGTCAGGATGCGCTCCTCCGAAGCCGGAAAGCCGTTGAGGCGGATCCGTTCCCTGAGGGTCAGAAAGTGGGGCGAGGTGAACAGCCCGACGGAAAAGCCGTGCTCCATGGCCAGCCGGGACAGAAAAAACGCGGTGGAGCCTTTGCCGTTGGTGCCCACCACCTGGGCCAGGGGCGCGGGCGAGCGGACCATGTCCAGCCGTCGCGCGGCCTCGCGCATCCGTTCGAAGCCCAGGCGCATGTGGAACAGGCCCAGGGCGTCCATGTGCCGCTGGAACTCCGCGAAATCAGAAAACGATTTCTTCGCCATCGCGCAGCAGGTGGTAGGTGTGGCCGTCCAGGGCCTGGTGCAATTGTTCCTGGATCTCAGTGGAGAAGGTGGACTTCATGTGCGAGATGTAAATTTTGGGTCGGGCATGCAGTTTGGCCAACTCGGCCCGGAGCAGCCTGGGCGTGAGGTGCTTGGAGAGCAGGGCCAGCTCTTCCATGGCATCGGGAAACGAGGCTTCGATGATCAGGTTTTCCAGGGCAAAAGGCAGCTCGTTTAGGAACGTCCACCAGTCGTCGGTCGGGCCGGTGTCCCCGGTAAAGGCGAAATGACTCCCGGAGGTCGGATCGCGGAGCACGTAGCCGGACGCGGCAGTGGCGTGGTTGACCGGAACGGTGACCGCCCGCAGCCCGACCACGTCCACCCAGACACCGGGTTCCAGCGGCGCGTAAGTCAAAACCGGGTTGGCGAAGGTCGGCAGGATGGTGAAGTCCGGCCAGATGGTGTCGTTGAGCAGATGGGTCCGGATGCTTTCCAGCACCGGGGCCAGGCCGCGGAGGCGCACGGCCCCGTGCTCGTTGCGGGCCACCAGCTCGATCAGGTTGTCCGCCAGGAACAGAATGTCCTTGATATGGTCCAGGTGGGCGTGGGTGACCAGGATTTCCTGAATCGCGGCCTGGTCCGCCAGGGGCATGGACGAGGTCACCGACCCGGCGTCCAGCAGGAGGGTCTTGTTCACCAGAAAGGACGTCAGATTGTAACCGGGCAGATCCGAGCCCGAACAGCCGAGAACGTGCAGCCGCATGACAGTGCTCCGTTAATGAGAAGGTGATGCCCGGGGAGTCCTCCGAGCCGGAAAATTTCTGGCACAGGGCCGAAGGGTTGGTCAACAGAAATCAGGATTCAACAGTTCGGTTCAGGGCGACTTGACCACCGCCCGGCCATGGGGTAGCTGGGCGGAATAACAAATTCGATATTCCCCATGGGGGGAATTTTCATGGCCAGGGCGACCCATCCTCTGCAAACGGGTGTCCTGGCCTTTCGTCATCCATGACGTCGTCGTTTCGAGGACCGTGCTTCGCGTCGTTTGTTGACGCGGCGACGTCGGCAACCATTCAACCGAGGATAACGCGATGGATTCTATCCCTATCACCGTTGAAGGATTCAGGAAGCTGGAGCGAGAGCTGGACCGACTCAAGCGGGAACGGCCGGAGATCATCGAGGCCATCAAGGTGGCTCGTGAAGAGGGCGATTTGCGGGAAAACGCCGGCTACGAGGCGGCCCGGGAACGGCAGGGCATGCTGGAGGCCAAGATCAAGTACATCGAGTCCCGGATGGGCCGGTTCAACGTCATCGACCCCAAGACCCTGGGCGGTTCGCGGGTGGCCTTCGGGGCCACGGTGGAGCTGGAGGATCTGGATACCGAGGAGATCAAGAAATACACGCTTCTTGGCCCGGATGAGGCTGATCCCAACGAAGGCAGCATCTCCATCGCTTCCCCCGTGGCCCGTGCTCTGCTGGGCAAGGAAGAGGGCGATGAAGTGGTGGTGGACGCGCCGCGGGGCAAAATCCGCTACGAAATCATCTCGCTGAACTACAATTATTGATCTTTGGGCCGGGCTGCATGGGTGAGGGGGAGCTGAACATGGACATTCACATCGGACTGGAACTGCTTCTGGACGTAGTCAAGCCCGTGCTGGGCGGGGACGGGCTGGCCCGGCATGAGGGCATGGCCGTGTTCGTGTCCGGTGCGTTGCCGGGGCAGCGCGTGCTGGCTCGAATCAGCTCGGTCAAAGCCCGGCACGCCAAGGCCGAACTGGTCGAGGTTCTGGAGCAGTCCCCGGATTGCGTGCCGCCGGTCTGCCGGCATTTCGGCGTCTGCGGCGGGTGCGACTGGCTGCACATGGATTACGGTCGGCAGTTGCACTGGAAGCGGGAACTGGTCCGGGAGTCGCTGCGCCACCTCGCCGCCGCGGACGTCCAAGTGGCGCCGACCATCGCCTCGCCGCTGACCCACGGCTACCGGAACAAAATGGAGTTCGCCGCGGCCACGACCATCGTAACCGGCGCAAGCGACATCCGGGGTTGGACCTCGGCCAGGGCTGGAGTGGCCGTGGGCTTGCGTCCACGAGGGCTGGCCAACGCGGTCGTGCCTGTCCAGTCCTGTGCGCTCTGCCCACAGGCCATGGTCGACGCGGGAAATCTGGTCGGGAAGTGGGCCGAGGAAGCCGGACTGCCGGCGTACGATCCGGACACGGGGCGCGGTTTCTTGCGGCATGTGGTCCTGCGTCGCGGGACCGATCCGGGTCACCTGATGGTTTCCTTGATCACCAGCAACGATCCTCGGGGCAAAGAGGTAGGTCCACCCCTTGCGGAATACATGGCGAAAAAACTGCCGCATCATTCCTTGACGGCTATCTCCGTGATCCACGAGACACGCAAAAGCCGCACCCTGGTGGCCCAGGGCGAGCGGACCGTGTCCGTCACCGGATCAAAGGAACTGATCCATGTACTGGGAGACCTGGAACTGGCCATTTCCAGCCGGGCCTTTTTCCAGGTCAATTCCGGGGCCGCTGAAAAGCTTCGGGACGTTGTCGCGGATTTCGCGGAACTGAAGGGGCAAGATACCGTATGGGACCTGTATTCCGGGGTAGGCGCCATGGCGCTGAGCTTGGCCGGGAAAGCGGCCCGGATAGTCGGCTTTGAAACCGAACCGCAAGCCGTAAGGGACGCTCAGGCCAATGCCCGGCGGAACGGGATAGCCAATTGCCGCTTTGAGCCCGGAGACGTGAGCCGGACCATCCCTCAAGTTCTCGGCGGGGCTTCTCCAAAGCGTCCGGACGTGATCGTCGCCGATCCACCCCGAGCCGGAATGCGGGCCGACGTTGTGGACCGTCTGCTGGAAATCGGTGCGCCAAAGCTGATCCTGGTCTCCTGCGACCCGGCCACCCTGGCCCGGGACGTCAAGCGGCTGGCCACGGGCTATCGCCTGGGCCGGGTCCAACCGGTTGACATGTTTCCCCACACCTCGCATATCGAGTGCGTCGTCGAACTTGTCGCGCGGTAGGGCTTGGCGAGGGTCTCACCCTGAAGGCATGTTTCCCGTTCGATGCGCCCTTGACTCTTTTCTCGGCCAAAACGGGACGAGCACACTATCCACACAGAGACATTGACATGCGGATGCGATCCACGTTTCTCCCCTTTTCCAAGCCGTCCATCAGCGAGGCGGAAATCGCGGACGTGGCCGAAGTGCTGCGCTCCGGATGGATCACCACCGGCCCCAAGGCTGCGGATTTCGAGCAGGCTTTTTGCAAGTACTGCGGGGCTCCGGACGCCGTGGCCCTGGGTTCGGCCACGGCGGGCATGCATCTGCTGTTCACCGCGCTCGGGCTCGGTCCCGGAGACGAGGTGATCACCCCGTCCCTGACCTGGGTGTCCACGGTGAACCTGACCGTTCTTGCCGGCGCGACACCGGTATTCGCGGATATCGACCGGGACACCCTGATGGTTTCGGCTGAAACCGTGGCCCCGCTGATCACCGAGCGGACACGGCTCATCGTTCCGGTGCATTTCGCAGGAGCAGCCGCGGACATGGAGCCTCTGCGCCGTCTGGCCTCGCAACGCGGCATCCCGCTTGTGGAGGACGCGGCCCACGCCGTGGGCACGGAGTACCGGGGAGACCGGATCGGCCGGCACGGCACGACGATTTTTTCCTTCCATCCCATCAAGAACATTACTTGCGGGGAAGGAGGCATGTTTTGTTCCGACGATCCGGCGCTCATGGAACGGATCAAACGGCTGAAGTTTCACGGCCTCGGGGTGGACGCCCATGACCGGACCGTTCAGGGCCGCAATCCCCAGGCCGAGGTGGTGGAGCCGGGCTTCAAGTACAACCTGCCGGACATGGCCGCGGTTCTCGGGCTGGGACAACTGGCCCGGCTGGAGCAGTTCATTGTCAAACGCGCCGAACTGGCCCGTAGATACCTGGAGCTTTTGGCCGGGGTGGAGGAAATCCTGCCCCTGGCCGTGCCGGGCTGGCCGTTCCGGCATGCCTGGCACCTGTTCGTCGTGCGCTTGGACGTGGACCGCGCGGGCATGGACAGAGCCACGTTCATGGCCGAACTGAAAAACAGGAACATCGGCACGGGCATCCATTTCCGGGCCGTGCACACGCAAAAGTACTATCGCGAAACCATGGGTCTGCCCCAGGGCGCATTGCCGTCCACCGAATGGAATTCGGAGCGGATTTGCTCCCTGCCCCTGTTTCCGGACATGACCCGGGAAGACGTGGATTCGGTGGTCGCGGCCATCAAGGACGTGCTGCGATGAGCGCAACCGGCCTTTCCGTGGTCATTCCGGTTTTCAACGAACAGGATTGCTTGCCGGAACTCATTAAGCGATGCCTGGCCGCCTGCGGACAAACTGGCCGCGCCTTTGAGATCATCCTGGTGGACGACGGGAGCAGGGACGGTTCCCGAGAGATCATTTCTCAGGCCGCGGATGCCAGCCCTGAAGTGGTCGGCGTATTTCTGAACCGCAACTACGGCCAGCACGCGGCGGTCTTCGCCGGCCTGGAACAGAGCAGGGGCGAGGTGGTCGTGACTCTGGACGCGGACCTGCAGAACCCGCCCGAAGAAATTCCCCGCCTGGTTCAAGAGATGGACCGCGGAGTCGACGTGGTCGGGACGGTGCGGGAAAACCGCCGCGACAGTCTTTTCCGCCGCGTCGCCTCCTCCCTGGTCAACAGAATCGTGCAACGAGTCACGGGGGTGATGATGCACGACTACGGCTGCATGCTCCGGGCCTATCGCCGACCCATCGTCAAAGCCATGCTCCAGTGCGCCGAGCGCTCGACGTTCATTCCCATCCTGGCCAACAGCTTTGCCGGCAGCACCGCCGAAATTCGGGTCAGCCACGCGCCGCGCAATACCGGCAAGTCCAAGTACAGCCTGCTGAAACTCATTTCCTTGCAGTTTGACCTGCTGACCTCCCTTTCCACCTTTCCCTTGCGCCTGCTGTCCTTTTTCGGGGCGTTGATCGCCGCCAGCGGCATTGGCTTCGGCCTGTTGCTCATGGTCCTGCGCTTTGCCTACGGCGCCCAGTGGGCCGGTGAAGGCGTATTTACCCTGTTTGCTATTTTGTTCATCTTCATCGGAGCGCAGTTCGTCGGTCTCGGCCTGCTGGGCGAATACATCGGCCGGATATACCACGATGTTCGGGGACGGCCTCGTTTTTTTATCCAGGAAATTAAACGCGCAAGCCAGCCCACCGCCTTTGGGGCTCGGGGCGAAGCGTCCCAAAAGCAACCATCCCTTGTGGAACCGTAACCCAATACCTATGAAAACAATCGTTTTCGCCTATCACACCATCGGCTGCGTGGGCATCAGGGTGCTTCTGGCCCAAGGCTTTGAAATCCTGGCGGTCTTCACCCACGAGGACGACCCCGGTGAGCATCCGTGGTTCGAGTCCGTGGCGGAACTGGCCGCGGCCCACGACATTTCGGTGCATGCCCCTGCCGACGTCAACCACCCGCTCTGGGTCCAGCGGATCCGCGAACTTGAACCGGAGATCCTGTTTTCCTTCTATTACCGGAATATTCTGGGGCCGGACATCCTCAATCTTTCGCCGTTGGGCGGCCTTAATCTGCACGGGTCGCTCCTGCCCAAGTACCGTGGCCGCTGTCCAGCGAACTGGGTGCTGGTCCACGGCGAGACCGAAACAGGCGTCACCTTGCATTACATGACCCCGCGGCCGGATGAGGGCGACATTGTGGGGCAGAGGCCCGTGCCCATCGACGACGAGGATACGGCGCTTTCCCTGCACCGAAAACTGGCCCTCGCGGCAGCCGAGTTGCTCGGCGACGTCCTGCCCAGGATCGTGAACAAAACCGCCGAACGTGTTCCCCAGGATCACGCGCTGGCCAGCTATTTCGGAGGCCGCAAGCCAAAGGACGGGGAGATCGACTGGCACCGGGACGCCCGTGAGGTGCGCAACCTGGTGCGGGCCGTGACCCGACCTTATCCGGGGGCATTTTCTTATCTCGGAAACCGCAAGTGTCTGTTCTGGAGGGTGAGCCTGGCAAGCAATCCCCAGGCCGTCTCGCCTGGGACCGTCCTGTGCGTTGATCCGTTGACCATTGCCTGCGGCCGTGACGCCGTGCAGGTGGATTTTGGTCAGACGGCGAACGGCGTATATGTGACCGGCCGCCAGCTGGCCCGGGAACTCAACCTGTCCGCGGGCATGCGCTTTGCGTCCCGGGCCGCGACGACAAACCGGACCCAACGCCGGAAAAGCGTGCTTATTCTGGGCGTCAACGGGTTTATCGGCAACCATTTGAGCGAACGCCTGCTGGAAAGCGGCCGCTACGAGGTCTACGGCATGGATCTCTGCGCGAACGCGGTTCAGCGTCTGCTGGGGCATGAGCGTTTCCATTTCAAGGAAGGCGACATCGCCATCATGCGCGAGTGGATCGAGTACCACGTGCGCAAGTGCGACATCATCCTGCCCCTGGTGGCCATTGCCACGCCCATTGAATACGTGCGCAACCCGCTGCGGGTCTTTGAGCTGGATTTCGAGGAAAACCTGCGCATTGTCCGCTATTGCGCGAAGTACGGAAAACGCCTGATTTTTCCTTCCACCTCGGAAGTCTACGGCATGTGTCGCGATCCGGAGTTCGACGAACAGCGGTCCAACTTCGTCCTCGGTCCCATCCACAAACAGCGTTGGATCTACTCCTGCTGCAAGCAGATGCTGGACCGGGTAATCTGGGCCTACGGCGCCCAGGAAGGCCTACGGTTCACCCTGTTTCGCCCCTTCAACTGGATCGGCCCCCGTCTGGACTCTCTGCAATCAGCGCGCATCGGCAGTTCCCGGGTGATCACCCAATTTATCCTCAACCTCGTGGAGGGTTCGGCCATCCAGTTGGTGGACGGCGGAGCGCAGAAACGCTGCTTCACCGACGTCGCCGACGGGGTGGACTGCCTGTTCAGAATCATTGAGGACCGGGACAACCGCTGCAACGGCAGGATCTTCAACATCGGCAGCCCGGAAAATGAATTGAGCATGCGCGGGCTGGCCGAAATGCTTGTCAAGGCGTTTTCCGCCCATCCCCTGAGCAGCCGTTTTCCCCCGGTGGCGGGCATCCGCGATGTGGAAGCCCGCACGTACTACGGCCCCGGCTACCAGGACGTGGAGCATCGTCGGCCATCCATCGCCCAGGCCCGCTCCGTCCTGGGCTGGGAGCCTAAAGTGGACCTGGTTCAATCCGTCCGCGAAACCCTGGAATTTTTCCTCAAGGAAACGGTTGCCGAACGAGGCGGGGAGAGGCGTTGATTCCAGTCGGCCTGCGCGTGGATGTGGACACCCTGCGCGGAACCCGTGTCGGCGTGCCCAATCTGTTGCGCTGCCTGGAACGACACGACATCCGGGCGACGTTCTTCTTCTCCGTGGGGCCGGACAACATGGGCCGCCACCTGTGGCGTCTGGCGCGTCCGGGTTTTCTGGCAAAAATGCTTCGCACCGGCGCGCCGAGCCTCTACGGTTGGGACATTCTCCTGCGCGGAACGCTTTGGCCCGGCCCGGTGATCGGCAAGGCCTGCCCGGAGCCCATGCGCATGGCGGCCCGGTCCGAGCACGAAGTCGGCCTGCATGCCTGGGACCATCATCACTGGCAGACGCATGTGTCGCGAATGGACGAGGCCGCCGTGACCCGGGACACCCAGCGCGGCGTGGAGATGCTCGCGGAGATTACAGGCAAGGCGCCAGCTTGCGCGGCAGCGCCGGCCTGGCGGACAACTCCGGTGGCCCTCAAGGCCCGCGAGAAATTCGGCTTTCGGTTTGCGGCCGACTGCCGGGGACACGTTCCTTTTCGTCCGGTCGTAGCGGGAGAAGATCTGCTTCACGTCCAGATCCCAACCACTCTGCCCACCTATGACGAACTGATCGGCCATGCATGTTCCCGCCAAGGCTACAACGCGTTCCTTCTGGAAATGATTCGGCCTGACCAATGCAACGTGCTGACCATTCACGCCGAGGCAGAGGGAATCGCCTGCCTGGACCTTTTCGAGGATTTTCTGGAAAAGGCCCGGCATCGCGGCATCGTTTTCTCGGCGCTTGGGGATTTTTTGCCCAAGACGGAGAATCCGCCTCGCTTTGAAATCATCCAGGGCCTCGTCCAGGGCCGCGAGGGCTGGCTGGCCCGTCAGGCCCCGGGGAAAGAAGAATAGATCCCTCGTGTCGATCCCATGATCGTGGAGATGACGGGACGTCGCTCACATATGCATAGATCTCCCGCGTTGCGAAAGATGCCAAAAGATACCGTCTTCCCCCTGATTCCCAGGAATCCCTGAACCAAGATGGCGCCTTGCCTGGAAACCATGCCTGCCGACACATTATTCTCCCGGTTCAAACTTTCCCTCCTGTTGGCGGGAATCTTTTTGGCCATTTACATCCTTCCCCTGGGCGTCCGCCCCCTGGCCGTTCCGGACGAGGCCCGGTACGCTGAAATCCCGCGCGAGATGATCGCCACCGGGAACTGGATCGCGCCCCATCTCAACGGGGTGCGTTATTTTGAGAAACCCGTGCTGGGCTACTGGCTGAAAGCCGGCTCCATGCTGCTGCTTGGGGAAAACAATTTCGCCGTTCGCTTCCCGTCCGCTTTGGCCGTCGGATTGTCAACGCTGCTGGTTTACCTCCTTGTTCTTCAGGCCGGACCACGCCGCGAGGACGAGGCGAACTGGTCAGCGACATTGGCCGCGCTTGCCTTTCTGACGTTTGGCGCGATGGTGGGCATCGGCACGTTTGCCGTTCTGGACAGCCTGTTCACTTTTTTTCTCACCGCGGCCATCACGGCGTTTTTTTTCGCCACCGAGGCGGAACCAACATCCACCAGGGAAAAACGGTTCCTGGTTCTGTCCGGGGTTGCCTGCGGCCTGGCTTTTTTGACCAAGGGGTTTCTGGCCTTTGTCGTGCCCGTGCTGGCTCTTGTTCCGTATCTTTGTTGGCAAGGCCGGTGGCGGGACATCTGGCGCATGGGCCGCCTGCCGCTGCTCGCGGCCGTGTTGACGGCCCTGCCCTGGAGCGTGGCGGTCCATGTCCGGGAGCCGGACTTCTGGCGTTTCTTCATCTGGAACGAGCATATCCATCGTTTTCTTTTCGAAGAAAAGCAGCGGACGTCATTCTGGCAGCTCTTGTGGGGTTTTCCTGGGCTGGTCATGCCGTGGGCCGTGCTTGGCCCCGCGGCCCTGCTCGGCCTGCGCGACGCCGTCGGATTCTCCGAGTCCAGGAAGCGTTTGGCCAGGTTGTCTTTGTGTTGGCTTGCCCTGCCATTCCTGTTCGTCTCGGCCTCCAGCGACAAACTGCTCACCTATCTTTTGCCCTGCCTCCCGCCCGTGGCCGTGCTTCTGGCCCTCGGGCTCGACAGTCTTCGCACGACTGGCGGGAAAATGTCCGTCCGCCTGGGCATCGCCGCCCTGGCGTCCGTTGCCGGGTTGTCGGTCATTGCATTGTTGTTCCTGCACTTTTTCGGGTATAAGGGGTTTTTCCTGTACAGCGCTTTTTGGCAAACAGCATTGGCCGTGAGCGCCTTGATCATTGTGTTGGCATTATTGGTTCGCGCCTTCAAATGCAGGGATAATACGCAACGGATTCTTTTGTTCGGTCTGTCGCCCGTCGCCCTGTTTTGCGCTCTTCCGTTGCTCACCCCTGACGTGATTCTGCAGGTGAAAATGCCCGGCATGCTCCTGGAACGGCACAAGGCGAGCATTGGTCCGGACACCGTGCTCGTTGCCGACACGGGCACCCTCAGGGCCGTGTGCTGGTATTTGAAGCGGGACGACGTATACATGCTTGGCGGACCGGGCGAATTGGAGTACGGCATGTCCTTTCCCGAAAACCACCACAGAATGCTGAACAACGAGGACATACTCGGCTTGATTGGGCAAAATCCGGGCAACACGGTCTTCGTCACCCAGATGAAGAAACTGCCGGAATTGCGGGAGTCTCTTCCCGAGCCGGTTTTTCAGGATAACAGCGGCCCCCGGGGATTTCTGCTTTTGCGCTTTTGACAGGCTGGTGATTGATGGCACGATATCTCCCGCTGATCATTCTCGGCGTATTGCTCAACGCGGCGGCCCAGCTCGCCCTCAAACAAGGCATGCACCATGTCGGCCACTTTGAATTCCGTCTGGAAAACGCCTGGGGGGTCTTCTTGGCCGTGGCCGCAAGCCCTTTTGTTCTGGCGGGGCTGATCTGTTACGTGGTCAGCGTCGTGGTCTGGCTGCTGGTCTTGTCCCGGGTGGAGGTGAGTTTCGCCTATCCGCTGCTTTCCATCGGCTACATCGTCGTGACCCTGGTTGGCTGGCTGCTGCTTAACGAGGCCGTGGGGCCAACGCGCTGGGCCGGCATCCTGGTCATCTGCCTGGGGGTCTGGCTGATCACGAGGACTGGGTAGCATGCCCAATTCTTGGCAAACAGCCCTTTGTTCGGCATTCTGGGCGTTCTTTTTGATCGGCTCCCTGCTGGTCGCATTCCATCATCAAAGCACGGTCAGCGGTTTCGCGGAAGCGCCGTTCGCCGTGCATGTCGAGTCTGAAACCGCGGACGTGGTCGAAGATCCCATCTACCAGGCCCGTTTTGTCTCCGACGGCCTGACCAGGCTGGTGCATGCGGCAACAGCTGTGCAGCGCCCGGACGGGGCGATCCAGGCGTTCTGGTTCGGGGGCAGCCGGGAAGGGCACGCGGACGTGCGGATTTTCACGGCGACCTTTGATCCCGATATGCAGCGCTGGACCGACGAGGCCCCGTTGCTCTCCAGGCAGGAAACCGCCAGAGCGGAGCGCCGCCATGTCCGCAAGCTCGGCAACCCCGTGGCCGCCGTGGACTCGCAAGGCCGCATTCTGCTTTTTTTCGTCAGCGTGTCTTTCGGCGGTTGGAGCGGCAGCTCCATCAATCTGGTCGTTTCCGAAGACAACGGCCAAACCTGGAGCAAGCCGCGGCAACTGATCACTTCTCCGTTTCTGAACGTGAGCACCCTGGTCAAGGGGCCGGTGGTGCAGCACGACGATGGGACCATGGGTTTGCCGGTTTACCATGAATTCCTGGGCAAATTCTCCGAGTATCTTCATCTGGACGGCCAAGGCCGGGTGTTGGGTAAAAGTCGCGTCTCCCATGGTCGATTCGCGATCCAACCCGTGGTCTTCCCCTTGGGCGAGCAGCACGCCGTGGCCCTGATGCGCAACACTGACTCGGACAGGCCGCGTCGGGCCTGGACCAGCCGGACCAATGACGGAGGGCGGACGTGGTCCGTGCCGGAGCGCACCAAGATCATGAATGGCAATACCGCCTTGGGCGGCACCCTGAGTGGCACCATGGGCGACGTCAATATCCTGCTGACCGCGGCCAACGTCACGGAGTACAATCGATCCTCGCTTGCTCTTCTGCGATCCACGGACCAGGGACGGGACTGGGCCGTTGTTTATGACGTGGAACCGCATCAGCCATCGCTTTCGCAAGAAGAATTTTCCGAGGCCGTGACTCGGAAAACGCCCGTGTCGGAAGAAGACATGCCGCTCACCCCTGAAACCGTGGCCGCGGCGGCCACGGAAATCCAGTGCGAGCCCGGACGTCCGGTTTGCGATTTCCGGTTCGACTATCCGTGGCTGCTCAAAGACGCCCAGGGGCGCTATCATCTTTTCTATACCTGGAATCGGGCCTTCATTCGCCACTTAACTTTCAATTCGGCTTGGCTGAAATTCCGGCCTGACCAACCCCTGGAGGACAGGGCGTACCAGGGGGATGAGCCATGAACGCGTTCGCCCCGGAAATCGGCCTTGTGATTAGCGCCGTGGTCGCGGCCTGCTGCCTGACTCTGGTCGGCTCCAGTCCAGCGATTGCGTCGCGATTTTCATGGGGAGCGCATTGGACGCCGACCAAGCTGTCGTTTTTTGTTCTCGCGACCTTGGCCTTGTTGCTCTTCCCCTTTGGCGAGGCTCCGGCAATCTATCATCTGCGAGGGCTGCTGGGCGAATTCAGCGTGACCACTCTGGTTCTGGCCTGCGCGGCCCTGGCAGGGCGGTTTCACGGCCGGCCCGTGGTCGATCCGCGCCAGAGTCTGATTCTGCTGGCGGGTATTGGCGCGGTCGGCTTGGTACTCTATCCCACGGCCCTGGGACTGACCCGCTTCGATCTCTACGCCTGGGGCTACTTTGCCACCCCCATGCTCGCGGGGATCGGCCTGCTCGGTTTCATCGCCCTGGCCTTGCGTCTGCATTGGATCGTTTTTATCCTGGGCGCGGCGCTCCTGACGGCCGGCCTGGACCTGCTGCCTTCCGGCAACCTCTGGGACCACCTGACCGACCTGCCCCTGACCCTTTTCGCTCTTGCCGCCTTGGGCGTCCTTACGGTACGGCGACTGATCGGACGCGCCCGCGAGTGAGACCGTCTCGTTGACGCTTCCCGTTTTTTCTGTTCGATTTTCAGATCTTATCGCAATAATTACCTGAAAGTGAGCCATGATCCACCGCATCCCTCCGTTTATCCGTTTTTTTCTGGCCGTCACGCTGTTCTATCTGGCACTCTTCAGCGCAGCCCGGCTGGTCTTTTGGCTGGTCTTCGACAATCCCCACGATCCTCTCGGATTGGGCGAGTTGGTCCCGGCCCTGTACGTCGGGCTGAAATTCGACCTGCGGCTGACCCTGCTCATGCTCGCGCCGCTGTTGCTCCTGGGCTGGATCAAGTGGATTCACCCCTTGTTCACCCGGGTCGGGCGGCGGCTCTGGGGAGGGTATCTGGGGTTGGCCACCCTGGTGGCGGCCGGGTTCTACGTCACGGATTTCGGCCACTACGCCTATCTGCTCTCCCGGCTGGACTCCACGGCCCTGCGGTTTCTCTCCAACCCGCTGATCTCCGCGCAAATGGTCTGGGAAAGCTACCCGGTCCTGCCCTGGTTGTTGGGTCTGCTGGTTTTGTTCGCTCTGCTGGGCCTACTTTACGCCTGGGTGACCAGGCGCTGCGCCGAAGCCGAGTATGCTCCTCCGCGTCTTTGGCAACGGGCCCTGATCGTCGTCGTCTGTCTGGGGCTGTTCGCCGGCGGGATCTACGGCAAGCTCTCCTGGTATCCGCTGCGCTGGAGCGACGCCTTTTTTTCCACCCATGTCTTCGCCCCTGCAGTGGCCTCCAACCCGGTTCTCTATTTCTTCGACACCTTCAAGACCGGGGCACTGGTGTACGACGAGGACGCCGTGCGCACCGCCTATCCACTGATCGCCGAGTTTTTGGGCGTGGACCATCCCGATCCGGACCGCCTGGACTTCGTCCGCAGCGTCGAACCCATGTTTCAGCCGGACCGTCCGCTGAACGTGGTCATCGTTCTGCTGGAGTCCTTTACCACGTACAAGACCGGCTGGTCCGACAATCCGCTGGACCCGACGCCGAATTTCGACCGGCTGGTCACGGAAAGCCTGTTGTTTCCAAACTTCTTCACCCCCACCGCCGGAACGGCCCGGTCCGTGTTCACCGCGACCACCGGCCTGCCCGACGTTCAACTGCGCAGCACCGCCTCCCGCAACCCCACGATCATCACCCAGCATATGATCAGCAACGTTCTGGAAGATTATGAGAAGTTTTTTTTCCTGGGCGGCAGCGCCAGCTGGGGCAATATTCGGGGGCTGCTCCAGGGCAATATCCAGGGCCTGCAAATTTATGAAGAAGGCGACTACGCCTCTCCCCGCAACGATGTCTGGGGCATCTCGGATCTGGCTCTGTTTCGGGAAGCTCACGCTGTTCTTCAGGAACAGACCGGGCCCTTCCTGGCCATCCTCCTGACTTCCGGCAACCATCGACCCTACACCATTCCGGATGATAACGACGGCTTCGTGATCCGCGACGACGTGCCCCAGGACATGCTGGTCAGCCACGGTTTTCATTCCCTGGCCGAATTTAATTCCTTTCGCTTCATGGACCATGCCGTGGGCCGGTTCATGGACATGGCCAGGGCCGCGGACTACTATCAGGACACGGTGTTTATCTTTTTCGGAGATCACGGCCACCTCACCGAAGCGGCGGTGCATTACTATCCTTCGGAGATCCAGCTCGGCTTGGCCCAGTTCCGCGTCCCCCTGGTGATCCACGCCCCGGCTTTGTTCCCCGAGGGCCGCGTCCTGGACGCCGTGGCCAGCGAGATGGACGTGATGACCACCATGACCTCCTTGATTGGCCAAGCCCACGTGAACACCACCCTGGGCCGGGATTTGTTCAATCCGCGCTTTGACCAGGACCGCCACGCCTTTGTGATGACCCACGGCGCGGTCCCGAGCATCGGCGTAATCAACGACCGGTTCTATTTCCGGATGCATCTGGACGGCGCGGCACAGTCCCTGCACCTGATTCATGCCGAGGATTCCCGTCCCAACCTGATTGACCAGCACCCGGAAACCGCCGCCGGGATGCGGGATATGACCCGCGGCCTGTACGAGACCACGCGCTATATGATGAACCACAACCCCCACCGCGATCACGGCTCGGGTTCCGTCGACAAGTAGCCGACCCCGTTCTCCTGCTTTCTGGCCGCACCTTCCAGGCTCACCATGCCGCACCACGTCGCTTCCCTGACCCATGCCCTGGGTTCCTTGCGCCGGACTCTGGCTTCGGACCGGGCCAGGATGCTCTGGGCCGGAATCTTCTGTCTGTTCCTGTGCTCCCTGCTCGTCACGGACAAGGTTCGGCTGCACCGGAACATCTACTACGTCCTTGTCCTGGCGCCCTTCCTGATCCAGGTTGGACGGAGGTACTGGGCCGATATGCTCGGTTCGCCGGTTTTCCTCGCGGCCCTGGCGTTTCTCGGCTACCTCTGGATCACTCTGTTCTGGTCCTCGGCGTCCGGGGGATACGTCTTCTACAACGAGGCCCGGACCCTGGTCATCCTGCTCAGCTTTCTGGCCATCACCGCTTTTTACGCCCTGAACGTGGACGACTTCCCGCGCCTGCTGGCCAAATTGCTGGCCTGCGTGGCCGGGGGCGCGGCCCTGGTGTCCGTGTACGTGTTCTATGCCGGCAAACACATCCCCATGTTGGGCGGGCTGGAAAGCCGGGCCGTGGACATCGGCCTGGCCGGGCATCCCATTGATTCCGCCGGGCTGTATGGTTTTGTGGCCGTTTTTTTGGTTTTCGGATTGATTGCCCGAGGCGGGGAAGGGGGGAGGGGCAAGGG
>NZ_PZKN01000053.1 GCF_003046795.1 Desulfonatronum sp. SC1
CCCCGGTCATTGCCCCGTTCCCATTGCCCCGTTCCCATTGCCCCGTTCCCATTGCCCCGTTCCCATTGCCCCGTTCCCATTGGACCTGCATCGCCCACAGGCGATTCTCCTCCCCCACGCGGGCCAAAAGCGCGATCATTGCGGAATCAAGCGCTCCAGGACGTCCATGGTCACCATCTCCCCTAGTCCTTCCGGACCTTGGAGACGGGTACAGGGCGTCGTTGACTCGCCAAGATGGTCAACCACGCCAATCGCCCCGTCAAACGCATCCAACAGCGTGTAGGAACTGGGAACGGCCAGGGGGGGATGCCCGCGGCAACGGCGGCCCGGATGCCGTTTTCAGAGTCTCCCAGGGCCAGCAGGTAGACTTCCGGATCCGGCTTCTTCCTCCGGACATCCTCGCCGCAAACCAGGACGGCCCAAGAGCCCTCCGATTCCGGGAAACAACGCTCCAGGAGGGTCTGGACATTGACCCTGGAAGTGGTCGTGGCAATGGCCAGGATCGTCCCCCTGTCCCGGGCTTCGCGGATCAACCGCCGGACGCTAGGTCGCGGCCCGGCCCGACCTTCGGCCAGGAACCGGTTGTAGAAAATGGTTTTTTTTGTGGGCATGGAGCACCTTGATCATGGACTCCAGATCCGTGTTTGTCCCGTCTGCAGGGTGGGTTGCTCGAAGATGCGCGGCAATGCGCTCCTTGCCCCCAGTTGTTCGCAGCAAATCAGCATACATCCGGCGAGTCCACCGCCAAGCCAGTCCGGCATCGGCGAACGCCTCGTTGAAAGCCGCCCGGTGCAGCTCCTCATTGTCCGTCATGGTCCCACCCACATCCCAGATCAACGCCTTCAGGGCCATGGCTTCCTCCTCCCGCTGTGTGCTCCATTGCGTCCGGACTGGCCAGTTCACCCTTCCGGACGCAAGGAGCGGAGCATACATTCCCGCCTCAGTCTCTATGCTTTCATGCCCAACTGTTTCCGCCATTCCGGGTAGAAAGCGTCCGAGTCGTGGGCAAAAGATTCAAAAGCCCGAGCCAGTTCCGGATGTTCCTTGGCGTAGGTAACCAGATCCGTGCCCGCGGCCCAGGCCTCGTAGGTCTGGCGCAACGATTTGGCCCCGGCCGTGGGGCCGTCCAGGTGTCCGAAGGCACCGCCGCCGGAGGTCTGGCAGAAGTTGGCATGGCCCAGGTTGTCGAAAAAGCCGGGCAGGCGCAGAGCGTTCATTCCTCCGGAAATCATCGGCGTGGTGGCCTTCATACCCCACCAGGGCTGGTTGAAATAGGGCCCCCGGGCTTCATCCCGTTCCAGCATGTAGGCAATGATCTTGTCTCCGGAACTGCCTTCCATCTTGCCGAAGCCCATGGTTCCGGTGTGGATGCCGGAAGAGCCCTGGAGCCGGGCCATTTTGCAGTGAACGAACGCCGTGTAGCCGCGCTTGGAATGAGGGGACGTGACCGCACCGTGAGCGGGCCTGTTGATGAGGGTTGATTCGCCAGGGTGCTTGGTCTCTGTTGTGGACAACCTAGATGCACGAAGCTATCAAGGCAAATCAATTATATTCAACTTCAACATAGAGAACAGCTTATGCCTCGTATGGACGACCTGATCCGTCATGCCACCCTGCGCCAATTGCAAATTTTTGCCGCGGTGGCCAAGCAGGAGAGTTTTTCCCGGGCCGCGGAAAGCCTTTATCTGACCCAGCCCTCCGTATCCATGCAGGTGGCCAAGCTGTCCAGGACCCTGGGCCACCCTCTCTTTGAACACGTGGGCAAGAAGCTGACCCTGACCGAGGCCGGACAGGTGGTCTTGACATTGTGCGGGGATATCTTCGACGCCTTGAACCGGGCCCAGATGACCCTGGCCGACATGTCCGGATTGAAGCAGGGCCGGTTCAGGCTCTGCGTGGTGACCACGGCCGAATATTTCGCTCCGCGCGTTCTTGGTGCATTTTCCGAACGGTACCCCTAAGTGGACCTGGAACTGCTTGTCCTGAATCGGCATGTTCTTTTGTCCAGATTGCGGGAAAACCTGGACGACCTGTACATTCTGGGACAACCGCCGGAAGGGCTGGACGTCACGGCCACGGCATTCTTGAGCAACCCGCAGATACCTCTGGCGGCGCACCATCACCATTTGGCGGGGCAAAAAAACATCCCCTTGCGGGTCTTTGCCCAGGAACCAATGATCATCCGCGAAGCGGGATCCGGTACGCGCAAGGCCGTGGAGCGATTTTTTCAGCAGGCGGGACTGCGTCTATGGATCAAGATGGAGCTGGGGAGCAACGAGGCCATCAAACAGGCCGTAGCCGGCGGGCTGGGGGTGACCATTCTCTCCCGGCACTGCATCAGCCTGGCCGGGGATACGCCGCTGCTGGCCGTACTGGACGTCCAGGGCCTGCCCATGCAACGCCAATGGCACCTGGTCTCCCCCCGCGCCAAGGAACTCTCTCCTCTGGCCAAGGCCTTCTCGGAGTTTCTGTTGACGTCGGCAACACGGCTTGAAGGCTCCTGGAACCGCGATTTCGAGGCCGTTGCCATAGGTTCCCCCGTTGCCCGGCCCGGAGAGTAGCCCGGGGCTGCCGTGCTTTTTTTTGGGGGGGGCGGAAGCCTCTACCGGGCCAGCCCTCGCCCTTCCAGCCAGGCCCCCAGCCTGGCCAGCAGCGCGGCCAGGGCCGCGCACCCGGCCAGCCACAGCGCCAGGGTAGTGATCCCGACATGCTTATCCAGAAAGAATCCCAGCAGGATCGGGGATACCGCCGTGGACACGACCATGACCGCCTGGTTCATGGAACGGATCGCGCCGAGATGGAGGACACCGTAGCGCTCCGCCCAGATCGCGCCGGAAGCCGTGGCGGCCAGCCCCTGGGTGGCCCCGACCATTCCCAGATAGGCATGGACGATCAAAGGAGAGGGAACCGAGGCCAGCAGCACCAGGCCGGTGATGATCGGGATCAGGGCCAGAGGCAGGGCCCGGGCCGCGCCCAGGCGATCCACCAACGGCCCGGCGATGAACAACGCACCGAGGTGGCAGGCCGCGTAGACGGAAAACCCGGCGGCCAGCAGTTCCAGGGACCAGCCCAGTTCATCGGCAAAGGCCATCTGATGAAAAAACAGGGCCGTGACCGTGAACGGGGTCAGCAGCGTGGCGGGTAGAATCAGGTAGTAGCCAGGGTCGCGAAGCACGTCCCGGCGGCTGAACCGGCTGCGGTCCGTGGCCAAACTCGTTCCCGACGCGGTCTTGGCCGCCACGGCCTGGGGCGGCGGCGCTCCTCGGGACAATAGGATCAGCACCGGCAGAATCAGCAGACACAGCAGCGCCGCGCCCACGACCCAGGGCGCCCGCCAGCCGACCCAGAGCAGAAGCAGCGCGGCCCCGGCCGGCAACACGGCCTCGGCCAGGGGAAAACCCATGGCTGCCAGGGCCACGGCCCGGCCTCGATGGGCCGCGAAGTACCGGGCCGCCGTGGTCATCCCGATATGCGAAATCATGCCCTGCCCGCCGAAGCGAATGCAGACGAACCCCGCGGCCAGCACCAAAGCGCCCGGAGCAAACCCGATCAGCAGGCACCCTCCGGCCAGAATTCCGATGGCCAGAGCCGTCACTCTGGGCAGCGACCAGGTGTCCACCAGGCCGCCGAACCGCAGGAGCAGCAGGGCGCTGCACAGGGTGGCCCCGCTGTACAGGCTGCCGTAGGCCGTATGGGTCAGGTCAAAGGCCTGTCGGATTTCCGCGCCAAAAAACGAGACGAAAAACGTCTGGCCGAACCCGGAAGCCGCGGTGGCCCCCAGAGCGAACAGGGCCAGCCGGGGATTGACCCGCAAGACGGCTGGGAGGTGGCGGGAGAGAAACTGGAACATGCTGAGAACCTGAATGCTTGGCGGGGAGAAGCGATTTCCCAAAAACGACGAACGCCGCGCAAACCTTCGTTTGCGCGGCGTTGAAGACTACTCGGATGGAACGAGAAGGTCTATCCGCGACGGGACGTCCGCATCCGGCAGACTTCGTCCCATTCCAGGCAGGCCGTGCGCACCGTGTATGCGCTCATAAGCCTCTCGCCTTACCGAACGAGCGCGGCCAGCTCACCCTTGGCATAGCGTACTTCCATGACCTCCATGGACACCGGCTTGATCTTGGAGGCGTAGCCTTCGGTGCCGAAAGCCCGGAGGCGATCCAGGCAGATCTGCTTCATGGCTTCCCGGGCCACGCCGAGATACTTGCGCGGGTCGAAATCCTTGGGCTTCTGGGCCATGTGCCTCCGGATCGCCCCGGTGGAGGCCAGACGCAGATCCGTGTCGATGTTCACCTTGCGT
Source organism: Desulfonatronum sp. SC1 (assembly GCF_003046795.1). Taxonomy (NCBI): domain Bacteria; kingdom Pseudomonadati; phylum Thermodesulfobacteriota; class Desulfovibrionia; order Desulfovibrionales; family Desulfonatronaceae; genus Desulfonatronum; species Desulfonatronum sp. SC1. The sequence continues at coordinate 4,304 of NZ_PZKN01000053.1, forward strand.
ACCCCGAACTTGATGCCCTGCTGGATCTCCTCCACCGGCACGCCGTAGGTCTGACCCAGATCCCCGCCGTATTCATTGACCATGGCCAGCCAATCCTGGGGCACGGAGGAAGAGCCGTGCATCACCAGGTGAGTGTTCGGAATGCGGTCGTGGATTTCCTTGATCCGGTTGATGGCCAGCACTTCGCCGCTGGGCGGGCGGGTGAACTTGTAGGCCCCGTGGCTGGTGCCGATGGCAATGGCCAGGGCGTCCACCCCGGTCTTCTTCACGAAGTCCGCGGCCTGCTCCGGGTCCGTGAGCATCTGCTCCCGGGACAGCTTGCCTTCCGCGCCCACGCCGTCTTCCTTGCCCGCGATCCCGGTCTCCAGAGATCCCAAAACGCCCAGCTCGCCTTCCACGGACACGCCGCAGGCATGGGCCATCTCAACAACACGGGCCGTGACTTGGACGTTGTACTCGTAGGTGGACGGGGTCTTGCCGTCGTCCATCAGTGAGCCGTCCATCATCACCGAGGAAAAGCCGGACTGGATGGACCGAGCGCAGACCGCCGGAGAAGCACCGTGGTCCTGGTGCAGGCACAGCGGAATATGCGGCCACTCTTCAAGGGCCGCCTGGATCAGATGGCGGATGAACGCGGACCCGGCATATTTCCTGGCCCCGGCGGAGCTTTGCAGGATCACCGGGCTGTTGGTCTCGTTGGCCGCGTACATGATGGCCTGGACCTGCTCCAGGTTGTTCACGTTGAAGGCGGGAACGCCGTAGCCGTGCTCCGCCGCGTGGTCCAACAACTGCCGTAATGTAATCAATGCCATGAGCTACCTCCAAAAGGAAAAAAGTTCGGATCAAACCGCCGTGCCGGGTTCCGAGCCGATGGTGTTTGGTTACGGACCTTGTCGATCCTACGTCGGTGGGCGGTTAAAGTAAATGCGGGCCGCGATTTTCACTACGACACGATTTCGATCGGGCTGATATCGAAATCGAAATCGTGATCGAAATCGATTTTGAACAAGCATCCTTCCAAGCCAGGATGAATACGTTGCCTTCCGATTTCGATACCGACTTCGATACCGACTTCGATTTCGACTTCGATTGAAGCTGGCCGTTCTTGGACAAAGGCGGGGATACGATTCATAGGAACCAACGGGTCAGTCGCGACGGATTTGAAGCAGAACCTCGGTCAATTCGACGAATCCGGCGCCGCCTCGGGACGGCGTGACCCAGGCCGGTTCGGCTTCCAGTTCTCCGGCAAAATCCAGAACATTTGCCACGCCCACGGCATGGGGGAAGAAGGCGAACATCGGGGCGTCGTTGGGCGAGTCCCCGGCAAAGACGATTCTGGACGCCATGGCGTCCAGATCCATGTCAAAGGCCTCGGCCAGAAGCAGCCGGGTCATGGTCAGCTTGTCCCAGTCCCCGAACCAGCCGTTGACGTGGATGGAGCTGATCTTGGCCTGGGCCCCGGCCTGCTCGAAGAGGAACTTGATCCGGCGCACGTCTTCCGGCGGCAAGGCGGGGACGTCCTCCCGAAAATCAATGGCCAGGTCCGCTTCCCGGTAGGCCTGGTCCGCGGACAGTCCGGCCCCGGGAACCTGGGCCAAGATCACGTCCCGCAACTCGGCCAGACGCCCGCGATCTTCGGCCCGCTCAGGCTCGCTCTTGAAAAACCGTCGAATCATGACCCTCTTTTCCCGGTCATACCGGAAATAAAAGGCCCCGTTTTCCCCCACCACCGCGTCCACGGGCCACATCCTGGCGATCTGATCGCACCAGCCCGCGGGCCGCCCCGTGATGGGCACGACGATCAGCCCCGCGGCCTGGAGCCGCTCAAGAGCGGCATAAGCGGCGGCGCCCAGACGTCCATCGTCGGTCAACGTGTCGTCGATGTCCGTAAGCACGACCTGGACGGCCCAGGCCGTGTCGCGGGGCATGTGATGCAGGGGGCGCATGGCTTAAATAATGCGTTGGCGAATCTTGGTCACCACGATTTCCGCGACAATCACGATGGCGAAAATGCACAAGAGGATCAAGGCCACCTGGTTCCAACGGAACAGGTTGATGGCCGTGTCCAGGGCCATGCCGATGCCGCCCGCGCCCACCAGGCCGATGACCGCGGATTCGCGGACGTTGATGTCCCAGCGAAACAGGCTGATGCCCCAGAAAGCCGGGGCCACCTGGGGCCAGTAGCCCTTGAGGATGATGCTCGTCCAAGGCGCGCCCGCGGCCTTGAGCGCCTCGATGGGACCGGGGTTGCACTCTTCCAGGGCCTCGCCCAGCAGTTTCCCGCAAAAGCCGATGGACCGGAAACCAATGGCAATGGTCCCGGCCAGGGCCCCGGGGCCGAAGACCGCCACGAACAAAATGGCCCAGACCAGGGTGTTCACGGAACGGGAGGAGACCAGGATCAGCTTGGCCAGCCAGTTCAGGGCCGGGACCGGAGTGATGTTTCTGGCGGCCATCAGCGCCACGGGCAGGGCCAGGAACAGGGCCAGAATGGTGCCCATCCCGGCGATGTGCATAGTCTCCACCAGGGCGCTGTGTACGCCGGTCCAGTAATACCCCGTAGCCGGCGGCCACATCCGGGAAAACATGTCCCCCATTTGGCTTGGGGCGTCGTACAGAAACTCGGGCACGACGTGCACCGTGCGCAGGGATACGGCCAAGGCGATCCCGGCGGCCAGAAAGACGCTGAACCGGGCTAGGCGCTGCAAGGGGGTGAAGCGTTGCCATTTGCGGCTAGTCATTGAACACCGCCTTGACGATGGAGGCCAGATACTCACCGAGCATGACCAGGGCGATGATGGAAAGCAGAATGGCCGCCAGGAAATCGTAGTCAAAGCGCTGGAACGCCGCGAACAGGGTCCCGCCGATGCCGCCCGCGCCCACGATCCCGACCATGGTCGAATTGCGCAGGTTCGCGTCGAACTGGTAGGTGGCGAACCCGATGAACCGGTTCAGCACCTGGGGCAGAACGGCCATGAAGATCACGCTCATGAAGGGCGCACCCGCGGCCCGACAGGCTTCCACGGGTTTCAGGGAGATCTCCTCGATGGCCTCGGCGAAGAGCTTGCCGATGAAGCCGATGGAGGCGAAGACCAGAGTGATGATGCCCGCCAAAGGCCCGAAGCCCACGGCCTTGACGAACAGAATGGCGAAAATCACCGGATGGAAGGAGCGGCAGATGGCGATCAGGGTCCGAGCCGGCCAGGTAGCCCAGGTTGGCATCAGATTCCGGGCCGCGATCAAGCCGATGGGCAGGGAAAAGGCCACGCCGAAAGCCGAGGCGATCACCGCGATCTCCACGGTCTCGATCAGATTGTCCACCAGCATGCGCCACCGTGTGAACTCCGGCGGAAACATGGCCCCCAGAAACCTCGCCCCGTTGTCTAATCCAGTCACGAAGCGGGACCAGGTGAAATCCAGGGACAAGGTTGCGTAAACGCAGTACAGGGCCAGCAGGACCCAGCCGATGCGCGCGCCCCAGTTGGCCTTGAAGGGTCTTCGCGAGGCGGTCGCGCTCATGTCAGCCAGCCCTCGCCGCCATAAATTTGCTTCAGATGGGTGTCGCTCAGCTCCTTGGGCGGCCCGTCGAAAATAATCGCCCCCTGGGACATGCCGATGACCCGGTCCGCGAAGCGTTTGGCCAGATTCACGTCATGGATGTTGATCAATACCGGAATGCCCTGGGACGAGGAGAAGTCGTTGAGCAGCTCCATTATCTCCACGGAGGTCTTCGGGTCCAGCGACGACGTGGGTTCGTCGGCCATGAGCAAGGCCGGGTTCTGCATCACGGCCCGGGCAATGCCCACCCGTTGGCGTTGGCCTCCGGAGAGGGCGTCGGCCCGAGTGGTGGCGAAGTCCGTCAATCCGACCTTGTCGATGAGTTCAAAGGCCCGGTCGATGTCGGATTGCTCGAACTTGCGCAGAAAGGCCCTCCAGACCGGCACGAAGCCCAGCCGGCCGCAGAGGACGTTTTCGATCACCGTCAACCGCTCCACCAGGTTGAACTCCTGAAAAACCATTCCGATATGGCGGCGCGCCTCGCGCAGGGCCCTGCCGGACAGCCTGGACAGCTCAAGGCCGGCCACGCTGATGGTCCCTCCGGTGGGATCGATCAGGCGGTTGATGCACCGCAAGAGCGTGGACTTCCCGGTGCCGGACGGCCCGATGATGGCCACCGTGGTTTGCCCGCCGACCGAGAACGAAACGTCGTTCAGGACCGGCTTGCCCGGAACGTATGCCTTGACCAGGTTGGAAACAATCAAGGAAGCTGGGGCCTTGCCCCCGCTTCCTTTCGTGGAATGCTCCGTCACGATATCCCCTGCGCGGATTTGCGCCGGATGGAGCGGGCGACGTTTTTGCCCGTTCCATCCGGCGATGAGCGTTGATGGGTCTGAAATTACTGCAGCGTCTCGCCCAGAGCCTCGTTGATGGTCCGGATGATGCCCCAGTCCACCTTGTAGGTCACGGGATAGAAGCGGTCCGCGCCGTCAAAGGCTTCCTTCATCTTGTCGGTGTAGCGATAGGTGTGGAAAGCGCCGACGATCTTCTGGACCAGTTCCGGACAGAGTTCGCTGGCATAACCGAAGGAGGAGGTGGGGAACTTCTCGCTGGTGTAGATGGTCCGCAACTCGCCTTCCTTCACCCTACCGGCGCGGAGCATCCGCTCATACACGTCGGAAGCCACCGGAGCGGCCTCGTAGTCGCCGTGGGCCACGCCCAGGACGGACTGGTCGTGCTTGCCCGAGTAGACGACCTTGTAGTCTTCATCCGGAGTGACGCCCAGTTCCGGGAACAGCACCCGCGGGGCCAGGTTGCCGGAATTGGAGGAGGCCGAGGTATGGGCCACGGTCTTGCCCTTGAGGTCTTCCATGGTCTGGATCGGGCTGTCCTTCTTGACCAGCACGATCAGGTTGTAGCCCTGAAACCCTTCCGGACCGCCCTTGACCGCGATGGGCACGTACCCGGCCAGATTCACGGCAAAGACCGTCGGGCCGGTGGAGAAGCCGGCCACGTGCAGCCGACCGGAACGCATGGCTTCAACCTGGGCCGCGTTGGAGTGCACGGTGTAGTAGATGACCTTTTTGCCGGTGGCCTTCTCCAGGTAGCTCATGAAATCCGAGAACACGTCCTGGTACACAGCCGGGTCTTCCACCGGGGTATAGGTGAAGACCAGCGTAGAGGGATCCTTGCACTGTCCCGCGGGCAGCAAGTCAGCGACCAAGTCCCTGTCGTTGTCGCAAAACCGCTCGTCCAGATTGCCGCGATGCTCGCAGACCTGGGCAAATCCGGGATGGGCCAGGGCCAGAATCAGGATCATCGCCAAAAAGACAAACACCTTTCTCATCATGCTCACTCCTTGTTGTGGGGTTGCTGTCAATTGCACGTCATGAACACCGATCAAGTCAAAAGGGTGAAACCGAAAATCGGCGATAATCCCACCAGGGAAGGCCAAAGCCCTCCTCGACGATGTCTCGCGCCGATTTCGTTGGACCAAGTCCCTCTAATCGGATTTTCGTTTCAGGTCATCAAATGTTTCCAAGTCCCTGGCGGACGGCCTCCACGGCCTTGTAGGCCGTGGCAATGGCCACTCCGGCACCGCACTTCATCCGAATCCAGTCCTGATGCGCCAGGATCGACCCTGCCGCGTGCAAGCCTGGGTGGACCGGACGCCCGTCCTCGGCCAAGGGACGAAACTGCTGGTCAACGGCCAAGCCCGTCCTGTGCACCGGGTGGCCGCGTGGATCAAAATAGTCCTGTCGATGCCAACCGGAACGGCTCTCGGGCTGCCGGACCGCAAGGTCGAAGACGGTCTCCACGATACCGCGATCCCGGCGGGCCGCCAGCCCGCCTCCCAGAAACCGACCCGAGCAGAGCAACACTTTGGCGGCGCGCACCTCACGCTCCACGGGCTGCCCGGTGATCCGCAGGACAAACGGATCATCCGGTCCCGGCACGATGCCGGACATTTTTTGCTGGCAAAACAGGGCCACCCCGCGCTCCGGCAAGGCGCTCTCAAAGGCTTCCTTCAGCCGGATTCCAGGCACTCCCGGGGGCATGGTCGGGATTTCGAACACCGGCACACCGAGACGCTCGGCCAGGTCACGGGTCACATCCCCGGGGCGGTGCATGCCCAGCACAGCCGGAAACCCGACGGCCTCCACGCCGTGGACGTGCGGGGCCACCACTTCGGCCAGGGCTTTTCGCGCCGAAGCGGTCTCCAGCATCCGGGCCGCCTGCTCCGGATACAATTCGCCCCCCGTATGGCCGGGCATGGCGACGGACACGGGCTGGAGACCCGGCCAGACTTCGGCGAGGTTCGCGGCGATCTGCCTGGACGAAAAACCCTTCAAGCCATGCAGGGCGACGATCAAAGCAGGTTGCTTTCGCTCCAGGGCCAGGCACCCGGCCAGGGCTGTCTCCGGAACGCACCAGGAGTGCTTGACCGTGCCGGCGGGAGACGGCAGGCGATAGTTATCGTCCCCGCCTGTTTTGTAGGGCAGTCCGATGTCCGCCAGAAATGCCGACACTTCCGCGAAAGCCGCCAGAATCTCCTCGGCAGGCACCCCTGCATAGGGATGTCCCGGCTCGATCCGGAACAGGTCCGCCATCGCGGCAAAGGGCTTGCGAACCACCGTGGGCCGTCCGCCTTCCGTCTCCGAAGGCAGGGCCCCGAGAAGGTCAAAGACGCCGCTGGTATAGGCCAGAGCTCCGGTACTCCCGGCCTGGACCACGGATAATCCCCGATTGGCGGCGAAAACAGCGGCGGCCATGCCCGCGATGCCCGTTCCAATAATGGCCAGATCGCATTGCATCATGTCATTCATGTGACAATTCGACCTCCGGGGACTCTGGAGCCGGAAATTCCAGGCCCAGCAAACCGCAGTGCAGGGCTTCGGCGAGTTCCGATTGAACCATTTGCGCCCCCCAGAGAATCGGACGCTGGCCTTTGAAGCGTTCCTGAAAAAAACCGCGCATGGCCCCCAGCCCTCGCCGCGAGGACAGCGCCCCGGTGTCGTAGAGGTGCGAGGCCACGCGCAAACCGCAGAACGCACCCTGACAGGCTCCCTTGCCGATCCGACTGCGCTTGCCCAGGAGCTGGAGGTCAGGATCGGGAAAAATGTCGCGGCAGTCTTGCAGTAGGCCGTCCACGGCGCTGGCCGAGACCAACTCGCACTCGCAAAGAATTTCGTCGTCCGAGGCGTGCCCCATGACCCAGACCTTGGCCGAGCGCCCCGGTTCCGTCCAAGAGCAGGCGTCCATGACCGGCAACGGCTCGTCCCTGGTCCGGCAGGCGGCGTTGTTGCCCAGGCGGCCGCAGACCAGGTCAACGGTCTTCTCAGCCATCAACCGATAGGTGGTCAGCTTGCCCCCGACCACGGAACAGAAATTGCCCAATCCGACGTTTTCATGATCAAAAAGCAGGAAGCCCCGGCTTGCGGACCGCCCATCCCGGTCCGCCTCGGAAGAACCGTCGTCCGCGAGGAGCGGGCGAACGCCGCAGTAAGCCCGAACATACCTGGTCGAGGCTAAAATCGGGGCCATTTCCGCGCCGTTGGTCAGGTTGACGTCCACCTCCCGAACAGAGGGCCTGGCCAGATCGGGGTCCGGGATGGTCACGCTGGTGGTTCCCAGGATGGAAACCGTGCCCCCGGGAACGAGAATATCGCCGTCCCCTGGAGTTCTGAGACGATGAATGACCCGCTCGGACAACCGATCGTGCGTCACCAGCAGGGTTCCCTGGGAGCACAGCAGGGGAATCGACGCTCCGACCCTGGAGTTCACAAGTCCGGCAACGCGCCCGGCCCAGGCCCCGGCGGCGTTGATCACCTGGGAGACTTCGACGGTCCGGGTTTCTCCCCGGACCATATCCTTCAAGTGAACCCGGGCAATCCGGCCGCGATCCAGCTCAAAGCCGTCAACCGCGGTCCGGGTCAGCAGGATGCTTCCGGCCAGGGCCTTGGCATGGGCCAGGTTCTCCAGGGAAAGGCGGAACGGGTCCAGGGAGGCGTCGGGCAGGGTGTAGGCGGCGATCAGATTCTCGCTCAGAGCGGGCTCCATGCTCCGGGCATCGGCCGGTGCGACGCTTTGCGTCTGAATCCCCGCGGCCTCGCACCATCCCGGAAAATCCGCGATATACCGCTCGTCGTCCCCGGCCACGGCCACGTAGAGCCCCCCACATTCCTCGATGCATTGGGGGGCCAGACGCTTCAGGAGTTCGTTCTCCTCCCGGCACTCCCTGGCGGAATGAACGTCCCCGGCCACGTACCGCCCCCCGCTGTGCAGCAACCCGTGATTGCCCCCGGAGGCCCCGGAATTGATGTCCCCGCGTTCGACGACCACGGAGGAAACTCCCCGCAAGGCCAAATCACGGGCAATCCCCGTGCCCACGGCCCCCGCGCCGATGATCAGTACATCCGTTTGCATCTGTTGCATGGCTCTGGTTATCATGATGTTAAGATGATGAAATGAGCCGTATCTATCCGAGCCGGAGAATATGCACAACCATTGCCTCAGGAAAAGGCCTGGGCTAAGCTTGGGGGCTGAACAACCTGCAGAGCGACGTTTTTCCGTCGAAATACAACGCCATTCTTCAACCGTGAACGGTAAACCATGAACCCGGAACCCTCCTCCACGCTCTCCACCGACATCACCGCCTCCGTCTTTCGACGCCGGGCCCATGAGCTCCTGCCCCGTGACGCCAACTACACCATGTGCCTGGCCTGCGGCCTGTGCTCCTCCGGGTGCCCCGCGTCCGGCCTGGCGGACATGGATCCCCGCAAATTCGTCCGCATGGCCGCCCTGGGCTTGGACGCGGAACTGCTCCAAACCCCCTGGGTCTGGATGTGCACGATGTGCAAGCGCTGCCAGCACGTCTGCCCGATGAACATCGACATCCCCAGCCTGATCTACCACGCCCGGACCTGCTGGCCCAGGGACACGCGCCCCAAAGGCGTTGTCGCCTCCTGCGACCAGTCCCTGCGCACCAAAACCGGCTCGGCCATGGGCGCCAGCCCGGAGGATTTTGAATTCGTGGTCGGCGATGTTCTGGAAGAGGTGCATGCGGCCCAAAAGGGCTTTGAGCGGCTGCGGGCCCCCATGAACAAGCCGGATTCCTTCTTCTTCCTGAACCAGAATTCCCGGGAACCCATGACCGAGCCGGATGAAATGGTCCCGCTCTGGAAAATCCTGGACCATGTCGGCGCGGACTGGACGTACGGTTCTTTGGGCTGGGCCGCGGAGAACTACTGCATGTTCGCGGCGGACGACGCGGCCTGGGAGCGCATCGTCCGGGAGAAGGTCAAGGCCGTGGAGGAGCTGGGGGCCAAGGTCTGGCTGAACACGGAGTGAGGCCACGAATTCTACGCAGTCCGGGTCGGGCTGCAAAAATTCAGCATCACCCCGAACTTTCGCCTGGAGAGCATCATCACCTGGTACGCCCGCTGGATCCGGGAGGGCAAGCTACCCGTGACCAGCGACTGGAACCGCGACCTGGGCATCAAGTTCACCGTGCAGGACCCGTGTCAGTTGGTCCGCAAGTCCCTGGGCGACGATATCGCCAACGACCTGCGCTTCGTGGTCAAAAGCGTGGTCGGCCCCGAAAACTTCGTGGAAATGTATCCCAGCAAGTCCAACAACTATTGTTGCGGAGGCGGAGGCGGAGCCCTCCAGGCCGGCTTTCCCGAAGCCCGCAGGGCCTACGGACTGCGCAAGCGGGATCAGATCCTGGCCACCGGGGCCACCTACTGCATCGCCCCCTGCCACAACTGCCACTCCCAAATCCACGACCTGGCCGATCACTTCGGCCACGACTGGCACACCGTCCACCTCTGGACCCTGATCTGCCTCTCCCTGGGCATGCTCGGCGAAAACGAACGGGCGTATCTGGGCGGGGATTTGAAGGGGCTGGGGGTGCTTACAACCGGTTTGCGAGAACAGAATTGACCTAGCCCCGGCAATCGCCTAAGGAGCATCAATTTATGATTGGGTAGGAATAGTCCGCAACACATTTCAATCAACATTGAATCTGCGAGAGCCGGGTAACCTGCACCGTTCCTCCCACAATAAACCATCAGGCAGGTTCCAGCCCTTGTCCAGGAATCCCCTGAACTGGTTGTTTGTTTGACAGTTGTTGAGCAATGCCCGTGTCGGCCTGACTGGCTGGGGCGGGCGTTTTTGTAACCCAATTGGAGGATCGTTGATGCCCGCCTACATTCGCTTGAGTATTGTCTCGGTAGCGGCCTTGCTCTTTTGCTTCACACCAATCTCATCCCACGCCTGGCATCCTCTTAACGACACTGGCATTCAGTTTTGTGGAGGGGCTTTCAGCAGCAACAACAATCCCTGCACCGGCCATGAACCTCAGGGCCAGGACGCGCATTATGGCCGCGATGCTGCGGCCAGGACTGGCACCCTGACCAAGGTAGGAGCTGGCGAGGCTGGATTCGACTTTACGAAAATATCCAACAGCGGCCATGCTCTCCCGGCAACGGCCCAGCTTGGTAGCGGGCCCGGCGATTGGGCCTGCACTCGGGACAATGTCACCGGGATCATGTGGGAAGTGAAAGTGAACAATCCTACCCATGCGAGACACAAGGACCACCGCTACACTTGGTTTTTCTCCAACAGCCCCGATGGCAACCTAGGATCCCAAGGTCTTGATGGATGCAATAACACCCTAGAAGGATTGAGGTGTAATACAGAAAACTATAAAGACAGAGTCAATGCGGCTAGCTTATGTGGGTATACAGACTGGCGTGTGCCATCGATCAAAGAACTGGAATCCATTACTCATCTTGAAACTTTTTCTCCAACAATTGATACTACTTATTTCCCTAACACTTCAATAATGTATTACTGGTCTTCTTCTCCAAATGCTGACAATAATAGGTACGCGTGGGTCTTATATTTTAAAGTAGGTTCTTCATATATGTATGGCCTACGAGGTAGTGCTGAGAGAGTCCTACTTGCACGCGGTGGACATCCAGTTGAAGCTTCTACCCAGGCTGGCCATTGCATGAACAACATCCCACCAAGCAACCCAGATTCAATTTATACCGTCAGCAATAATGGGAACACGGTAACTGATATTAGAACCGGACTGATGTGGAAAACATGCCCAGAAGGGCAGACGTGGACAGGTAGAACATGCTCGGGGTCGTACAATACCTTTACTTGGATTGGTGCGCTGGCACATGCTGAGTCACATGTATTTGCTAATCACAGAGACTGGCGACTCCCTAATGTTAAAGAACTGCGTAGTTTAGTCGATGAGTGCCGCGCTTACCCGAGTATAAATGAGACATTCTTTCCAAATAGTTTATCTCAGTCTTACTGGACTTCGTCGCCCAGTGCCGACAATTCTTTAAAATCGAAAGTGGTAGTTTTCATTTTTGGTCAACCCCACGGGAACTCTTCACGAAGCGAATACAATCTCGCTTGGCTTGTGCGCGGAGGGCAGACTGGCCCTTCTGGTCATACCCTCATAGTGAACTCCATCGGCGCATCATCCGTCCCCATCACAGGCAACCCATCCAGCTACGGTGGCACGACCAACTACAACAAATCAAACATCCCCAACAGTACGCAGATCGCCCTGACCGCGCCAACAACCAGCGGGAATGCGAATTTCACGTCCTGGACTGGCTGCAATACAACGAACGCCGCCAACAGGACTTGTACAGTAATAATGAATGCCAACAAGACCGTGACAGCGAACTATGAAGAACGGCAGGCCAACCTGCCTGGAGTGATGCTGCTGCTTCTGGACGATTAACAGGACTTTAACCGCATCGCGCCAAATCCAGCCTTTTCCGCAATAATTTCTGCATGTTAACCTGGCCCTTTGCGTAAGACCCTACTGATATCTCTGCTTTTTTGTCAAAAAAACGTTTAATTTTATA
>NZ_PZKN01000054.1 GCF_003046795.1 Desulfonatronum sp. SC1
ACAATGCAGCAGATGCGCACACTCCATTCATGTCTTTGTTGGAATGCCGGGGCACGAAAAGCGACCCGCAAGCTTGAGGAACCAAGCGACGCCCAGGCCCAGATACTGAAGGCCATGGGCTACGGAGTGAGCAGTGGGGTCTTACAGGAATTGGCGACTTAACACACCGAAATCACTTGCGTTTTCAAAAAAAATGACGTTCAATCTGTTAAACTCCTGTTAGAAATCCGCGCCCAAGACGGAGCACTGAACATTCTCATGAACCGCCGCGCAGGCGGCTTAGAAATCCCAGATCACCCGGAACTTCGGCACATAAAAATGAACCGCCGCGCAGGCGGCTTAGAAAATTGTGGGCGGCGCGGCGATTCCGGCGCTGTCATGAACCGCCGCGCAGGCGGCTTAGAAAACCAGGAAAACCCGGTCCTTCAGGCCGCAATAATGAACCGCCGCGCAGGCGGCTTAGAAACATCGAATCCAAAGACCCCTCGGGCTGGAAGCATGAACCGCCGCGCAGGCGGCTTAGAAAATTGGGAGCAAGGGGCAAAAAAAATGAGGCAGCACCTGGACTGCCTCGTGAGCCTCGCGTGGCGGACTCCCACACCCCGCCAACGGAACCTTTGGGCCCCAGGTCTGCCCTCAGCGGTTGCCGGGAGATTTTGCCGCGAAGCCTTGAACGGAGAAGCTACGCCATGATCGAAGTGAAGGTCAACGACCAGGATGTCATCGACGCGCTGGAGCGTTCCCCACACACGTGGGGATGAACCGGCGTTGCAGTTGTACGCCAAGAACGTACAACTGCGTTCCCCGCAACCGTGGTGCCAAGCGACATCAGAAAACAAGTTGTCTTGGGTCGTCTCGCGCGGGAGGGGCGTAGACTGAATCTGAAACCGTGACAAATTGTCACGGTTTTTGACCAGTTTCCACCGGAATCAATGGTCACGATCCTCCGGATCGGCTGGTCAGATTCGCCGGAATACGCTGATGAGAAGAATCAGTAATGATACCTGGCCTGGAGAAAATCGATCCGTTCATCTTGGACCAGATAAACGAGGCGGTGTTCCTGGGTGATACGCCTGGACCAGAGACCGGAGGCGAGATGTTTGAGGGGTTCGGGTTTGCCGATGCCTTGGAACGGGTCGCGGAGGACCGCTTCCACGAGATCCAGGACGCGCAGGGCGGTCTTGCGCTCCGTTTTGACCCAATGGCGCAGGTCTTCTCGAAATTCCGGTTGGTATACGGCGATGCGCGGCCTACTCCGCAAGGCCGGCCTCGGTTTTCAGTTTCTGGAGCGTACCGGCCTCGCCTTCGCCGTCCAGGGCGCGGTTCAGGGCCGTGAGCAAGCGTCTGGCGTTTTTGGGAGATCGCAGCAAGTGGGCTGTTTCCATCAGACTGGACAATTCGTCCGCGGCGACCAGGGCGACATCTTGCCCTGTACGGCGGGTGATGACGACGATTTCACGGTCCTCGACAACCGTGTCGCAGAGGGTGCTGAAATTGGCCCTGGCATTAGTGTACGTGGTTTGAAGCATGACCTGTCTCCTGATTGTATTGTACAGGAAAGCTGTACAAGTCTAACGTAACGCCGTCAACCTAACCCCAGCCCCACCATGCCATGACCCATTTGCCCCTGATTCCCGTACATGCTCAACGAGCATGTCTATTGCCACCGCTTGGCCTACTTGGTGTGGGCCCAGGGAGAGTAAAATCTGGCACGAGACACGAACTGTTTTCCGGGGCATTTCCGCCCCGGCCTCATTGAAGCATCGTGTGTTCCGCCAAGTGAAGCTGAACAAGCTCCCCTGCGAAGGCGCTCCTAATGCGTGAAGCGCTGAAGCAGGGTCGCCGGGGAGATGATGGGAATGGGCGCATGGACGCAGTTCAGAAGATGTGGATCCCCGGAGACGATCAGCTCGGCGTTGCCTGCCATCGCGCACCAGATGAATTTGTCATCGTCGGGATCCTCGGTGATGTACGCATCTCCCGAGGGGACGACCAGAGGCTCGAACCATGGCAGGATTTCATGATCCAGGAGATGGCGAATTTCGGGCTGGGTGAGTTTGAATTTTGGATAGGCTAGGACGCGAAGATATTCGGCCATGATCGCTTCCGAGACCAAGGGCTGGATCGCTCCGGATTTCCAGAGCCCGACGATTCGCCCCGTCCCTTCGGTTTGACCGCCGAAAAGCAACGCCGAGACCAGCACGTTGGTGTCGATGACGACCTTCACGGTTTGTCCCGCGCCCAACGCACGGCATCGGCGACGGAGTCCTCGGTGAGGCCGAGTCGGCGCATCTTGGCGCGGATGGATTCGGTTGTCGTGCCGTCTACGTGAACCGGCTCCAAAACGACGGTTCCATCTCGAAGGACGACATTGAAATAGTCGATTGGAGGCAGGCCGTTCATGATGGCCTTTGGGATCGTGATCTGGTTTTTCGAGGTCAATTTGGCGAGCATGTCCGTCTCCTGGTATTGTTTTGCAAGGTATTCTTACTTTCTTTTTTTCCTTTTTCAAGCCCCTCTCAGTCGGGATGAACCGCCAGTTGTCGACAGATTTTCGACAACTGAAAGCTGTTCCCTCACGCATGGAGGGCATGGATTGAAACTCCTGGTCGGTCGTGGAATACTGATGCGGTCAGCGTCAATATTGGCGGAGGACTTTTTTTGGTTCCGGAGCGTATGACTGTTATGCGTCAAAGATACGGCACTCTTCCCACCTGATGATATCCACTCCCGCCTCCTGACCCTGGCCCGACGGTACGTCTGGTGGAAGGTTCCGGAAGAGGCCGTGCGGGGTCGGGGTCATTTGTTGTCCCAGGTGATGAACCTGGGGTCGCTGAAAGATTGTGTCTGGCTTGAAGAGGTTCTTGGTCGGCATGCACATTGGCGGATGTGCTGTGTAATGCGCCCATTGGCGTATTCAGCGGCAAAGCTTGGCATTACCGGCTGAGTTTGGCCGATGCGGAGCAAGGTTTCCCGCAAATGCCGGAAAGAGCATTTCCAGAGGGAAGGGCATGAAAAACTTCGAGCCTCGACATCCTGCCCCGACCGCATAACTACGAATTTTCCGGGACGCAGCGGATCAGTTCCAGGCGCGAGCGCTGCATGGGGTCGTCGAATTCCGGGCCTTTCATGGTTCGGACGTCGCGTTTGTCCTGGCCGACGACCTTGCCCAGGGCGTTGAAGGCCAGGTGTCGGCGGATCACCTGCAGGATGTCCCAGGCCACCCGGGCGTTGTCATGGACCAGTTGGCTGTTGATGCCGTAGTAGGCGTCGCTCCGCAGTTCAGGGAAAAGGATTTCCCTGAAGCGTTGGTCGAAGGCATGGGCCGCCTGGGCGGCGTCCTCGGGACAACCCAGGTAGCCCGCCGCGGCCCACCCCTGGCCGATGGCCAGTCTGGCGTAGAGTTCGCAGGCCGTCCGCAGGCCGGCCAGCTCCGGGGTGGAAAGCGCGACCGAGGCCCGACTTTCGTCGTCACGAAACGCGGCGACGATTTTTTCGCGGCATGTCGCGAGATCGTTGATTTCCTCGGCGCTCGCCGGTGCCGGAGTGCCGGACTGGATCAGGCGGGCGAAGGCTTCGCGCAAGGCCGGGCATGCGGGGTCGTCGGGCTTTCGGTCGAAGCGCTCGGCCATCCTGCTTTCGCCCTCGACATTTCCCCCGTGCCGCGCTGAAAACATTTCGCAAACAAAATCGATCTTCAGGTCGCACAACTCCAGTCCCAGAGTCAGCGCGGCGCGCATCACCCCGGCGTGTTCCCTTGAAAATCCGACCAACCACGTTCTTTCCATAACCATATCCATCCGCGTATCAAAAAAGTCGTTCCTCAACAGTCCGCTCAAAAACCCCGACTACTCCCCGAGTCCTTGCTCCCCCTGCAACTCCATCCTGGCGGTGAGATAGCCCAGGATATCCTTCAGGGAGATGATCCCCACCAGACTTTGCCCTTCCATGACCATCATCCGGCTCAAGCCCGCGGCGTTCATCTTCTGGAGCACGTCCACCACGTCTTCTTCCGGGCCTACAGTGTTGATCAGGGAGCAGCGGTTCATGACCTCCCGGACCTGGGTCGTCGGCCATTTTTCCCGGGCCACCTCCCCGACCTGCCGGGTGGTGATGCATCCCTGCACTCCGTGCTGGTCCCGAACAGGATAGAACTTGTGATGATGACGATAGACGTAGTCCTCCACCAACTCCTGCAAGGTGATGGAGCCGGTCACGGTCAACGGCGGCTTCATCAGGGTCCGGACCCGCTCTCCGGCCAGGGCCTGCTTCACGGCCATGTGCCGATAGGAGTTCCGAGCCGCGAAGCGGATGAAAAAGCCGATCAGGGAGTACCACAATCCGCCGACCAGATTGCCTGTCAGCACGTTTAGCAGCCCGAGCCCGATCAGGACTAGGCCGAAGGTCATGCCGAAATTGGTCGCGATGCGGGTGGCCCAGAGTTGATCCTTCTTGAACTTCCAGAGCGCGGCCCGCAGAATCCGGCCCCCGTCCATGGGAAAGGCCGGGATCAGATTGAAGATCGCCAGGATCAGGTTGACCAGGGCCAGGTACATGAACACGCTGTTCAGGGCCTCGCCCATGCCGAAACGGATCCCGGAGTCGTAAACCAGATAAAAGCTCAGGGCCAGGAACAGGCTGGCCAACGGGCCGGCAATGGCGATCCAGAACTCGCTTTGCGGGGTCTTGGGCTCCTGGCTCATCTCGGCCACGCCGCCGAAAATGAACAGGGTGATCCCCCGGACCTCCACCCCGAACTTCCGCGCCACCCAGGAATGCCAGAATTCATGGAACAGGACGGAGAAAAACAGGCCAAAAGCGCCGACCAGCGCCAGCTTCCAGTAATCCAGCGGCTCCAGGCCCTCCAGCACGTGCGGAAAAAAGCCCACGGCCAGGGACCAGGTCACCAGGACCGCGATGACGATCCAGCTCGGGTCCACCTTGAATTCAAAGCCGAACGCCTCAAACAGCTTAAAACTCTTTCCAAACATGCCGTCCTCCTCCCTTTCAGAGCCCGCGGCCTCGAAAACGTAGGGGCACGGCGCGCCGTGTCCCAACAAACCGCGCGCCCCGTTCCTTCCGCGCCGTTAGGCCGTTTCTCCGAATTCTTCCCGCAGAACTTCCCGGAGTCGATCGAACCCTCTCCACAGGTCGGGCATCAATTCGCCGGGCCGCCCGAGATCGCCCCGGGCCGCGGCGTCTTCGACTTCCTTGGCCAGCCCGCCCAAGGCCAGGCATCCGGTGTTCAGCGCGACGCCCTTGATCGTGTGGGCGATTTCCCGGACCGTGGCCGAATTTTTGTCGCCAAGAGCCGTCTCCAGTTCATCCAGGTGCCGAGGCACGTCCGTAAGGAGCAATGCCGCCAGTTGCCTGGCGACCTGCTCGTCGTCGCCGATGCGCTCCATGAGGTTCGCCCTGTCGAACACCGGAACGGACGCCGAGCGGTCCGCTTGGGCAGCGCCGAAGTCCTCCGAGGCGCCCGGATCGTCTGAATCAACGCCTGGCGGCGCGGTATCCGGCACGGGCGTCGAGGCCCGGCCCGACGTTTCGTCGTTATCGCGCTTCAGCCACTTGCGCAGCATCTGGAGCAGATCCACCGGCTGCAACGGCTTGCTCAGGTAGTCGTTCATCCCGGCCTGAAGGCATCGTTCCCGATCTCCCTGCATCGCGTGGGCGGTCAGGGCGATGATCGGAGTCCCCGTGTTCACCGCTCCGGCTTCCGTCTCCCGACGACGAATTTCCCGCGCGGCCTCCAGCCCGTCCATGACCGGCATCTGCACATCCATGAGCACCAGATCATAGCCCCGGCTCTCCAGGGATTCGACCGCTTCCCGGCCGTTGGCGACGACGTCAGGCTTGTATCCGAGCCGTTCCAGGATCTTCACGGCGACCATCTGATTGACCGGATTGTCCTCGGCCAAGAGGATCCGCGCCCGTCGCCGACGATCCGCCTCCATGGCCATCCCGACCGGTTCCGGGTCAGTGAGCCGGGCAGGCTGGAGCGGGCGTCCCGATTCAGGGCCGGTGAGCACCGTCTGCAGGCAGTCGAAAAGCTGCGATTGCCTGACCGGTTTATGCAGGTACGCGGCAAAGCCGATCTCCGCCATCCGCTGGGCCTCGGCATAGGCCCCCAACGAGGTCAGCATGATCAGCACGGTGTCGCGCAGGTCCGGGTCCGCCTTGATGGCCATGCCCAGGCTCGCGCCGTCCATTTTCGGCATCTGCATGTCCAGCAGGGCGACCCGAAACGGATCGCCCCCGGCGTGAGCCTGGCGCAAGGCCGACAACGCATCTTCCGCCCCCTCGGCCTCATCGCAGCGCAGCCCCCACCGGCTGAGCTGCTCCCAGAACACCAGACGGTTGGTCGTGTTGTCGTCCACGATCAACGCCCGAACGTCCCGCATGTCGCCGAACAAGGACGGTTGAGCCGCGCCATCCTCCCGATCCTGCCTGCCCAAGGCCGCCGTAAACCAAAACGTTGAGCCCTGGCCTTCCGTGCTCTCCACGCCCAGGCTGCCGCCCATCATCTCCACCAGCCGCTTGGAGATGGTCAGCCCCAGGCCGGTCCCGCCGAAATTGCGGGAGACGGAGGCGTCCGCCTGATGAAAGGGGGCAAAAATCTCGGCGAGCTTTTCTTCGGGAATGCCGATTCCCGTATCCCGCACCGCGAACCGGATCAGGACGCCGTCTTCCGTAGTCCGCTCCAGGGCGACTTCGGTCACCACCTCGCCGTCGGCGGTGAATTTGATGGCGTTGCCGCACAGGTTCAACAGGATCTGGCGCAGCCGCCCGGGGTCGCCGCGCAGCAGCGTGGGCGTCTCGGCGTCGATCCGCAAGACCAGTTCCAGACCCTTTTCGTGGGCCTTGTGGCCCAGGACCTGGAACGTGTCCTCCACCACGGCCCGCAGATCGAAATCCACCTCTTGGAAATCCAGCTTGTCCGCCTCGATCTTGGAAAAGTCCAGAATGTCGTTGATCAGCGAAAGCAGGCTTTCGCCGCTGGTTCGGATGATCTCCGCGTAACCGCGCTGCTCCTCCGTGAGGTTACTGTCCATGAGCAGGCCGGTCATGCCGATCACGCCGTTCATGGGCGTTCTGATCTCGTGGCTCATGTTCGCCAGAAACTGACTCTTGGCCACGTTGGCCGCCTGCGCCGCCATGGCCATGCGCTTGGCCTGCCCCATGGCTTCCTCGAGCCGCCCATTGGCCCGCTGCAAATCCTCTTCGATCTTGCGCCGGTCCGTGACGTCCAGGGAATACTCAATCACCTGGACCACCTTCCCGGCCTCGTTGAAAATCGGGTAGGCGTGGACGTCGACGATGCGCTTGACGCCCTTATGGTCGCGATGGGCGTGTTCAACAATCGTCGGCTTTCCGGTTTGCTTGACGATCAACATGGGACATTGATGTTCCGAGCCGCTGCAGGGATGGTCCGACATGTGGGTCAATCGGTGACAGGTCAGTCCTTCCGGCGGCATGCCGTCGGGCAGCGCGGCCCGGTTGGCCAGTTCAATGGCGTAGGTCTCCGCGTTGATGACGTAAAAGGGATAACTCAGGGAATTGATGATCGTGTGCAGAAAGCGGGCCTGGGCATTCAGGGCCAGAACGGCCTGTTTTCGCCGTTTCAGGACGTGGACGAGGACGGCGATGATGCCCAGAAGGACGCAAATGCCCAGCCCCAGGGACCACAAGAAAAGCTTCGTCCGCCGCTCCATGGCCGCGGCCAGCATGATCTTGTCCGTGACGTCCTGGATGATGGAGAACAAAACAGTGGCGTCGCCGAATTCGATGGGCCAGGAGGTCACCTCCACCGTCCGGACCCGTCCATCGGCCAGGCGATGGACGAAAACGAAGTAGTTGCGATCCTGCCGAGCCGCGGCCTCCCGTTCCTGGCGGACTTCCTCGGGAGAGGAGGCGTTGATGTCCTGGATGGTCATGGTCCGAAGCAAAGCACGGGGATACCCGTAGAACTCCGCGGCTGCCCGGTTGGCGTCCCTGATCGCCCCGGACTCCGGGTCGATCAGCAGCATGATCGCCCCATGCCGGTCGAACATTTCATAGCCGAAAGTGCGCGGCGCACCCTGCTCCGCCCGAGCGACCCCCGCGATTCCCGGAATGCTCCCCAAAAACAGACTCAAGGCGAATCCCAACCAGACGAGCCCCACTGTGAGGCTTTTCACGCTTCCAGGAATCGAATCAAAAACCGCGCCCTCTCGCGGCACGGTGCATCTAACGCCCTTCATCGCCCCTGCCTCCACCAGCTGATAAAAGATATCCTCGCATTTGTTCGAATGCGTACCGCGACGGCCTGAAAATAACAACCGGCACAGCCCTCCCGGATCGGCGACAAGCTGCCACGATAGTTCCAACTCTGGAGACGAAAAACAAAAAGGCCCCGGATCACTCCGGGGCCTTTTGCTTCAGGATTCGCGACGGGATCTACCGAGCCCTGCTTTCAGCCCCACCTCGGGACCGACCCTGGGAGTAGCCCTGGGACCGGCCCTGGGACTGACCCTGGGACTGGCCCTGGGACATCCCACGCGACGTACCGGACCGACCGTATGTCGATCGGCTCTGGCGGGGACGCTCCCGGTCCCGGTCCGGCTCCACGCTGCCGGGCGCGGCGTAGTCGAAGCCTTCCAGGGTTCGTCGTTCGATTTTTCCACCGAACTTGCGCTCAATGGCCCGGACCTGCTCGTCGTCCTCACGGGTGACCAGGGACAGGGCTTCGCCTGTGCGCTCGGCCCGACCGGTGCGGCCGATGCGATGGGTGTAGCTCTCGGTGGTGTCCGGCATGTCGAAGTTGATCACGTGGGTGATCCGTTCGCAGTCAATGCCCCGGGAGGCGATGTCCGTGGCCACCATGATCGTGTACTTGCCGGTGCGTAGGCCGGTCATGGCCTCCTGACGGCGATTCTGGGACATGTTGCCCTGCAGGAACGTGGCGGCCCAGCCCTTGCCCTCCAGCTTTCTGGCCAGGGATTTGGCCCGGTGCTTGGTCCGGGTGAAGACCAGCATGGTTTCGTGGTCCGTGGACCGCAGCAGCTCTTCCAGCAGCCCGGCCTTGAGATGGCCCGGCACGGGATAAAACGCATGGGAGATGGACGCCTTGCGGTCCGTGATCTCGGCCTTCACCTCCACCGGGTCACGCAGGTATTCCCTGGTCAGCTTCCGGATCTCATCGGGCATGGTCGCGGAAAAAAGCATGGTCTGGCGCTTGCCGGGCAACCGGGAGACGATGCGCCGGATGTCCGGGGCAAAGCCCATGTCCAGCATCCGGTCC
The DNA here is from genome assembly GCF_003046795.1 of Desulfonatronum sp. SC1. Taxonomy (NCBI): domain Bacteria; kingdom Pseudomonadati; phylum Thermodesulfobacteriota; class Desulfovibrionia; order Desulfovibrionales; family Desulfonatronaceae; genus Desulfonatronum; species Desulfonatronum sp. SC1. The sequence continues at coordinate 9,284 of NZ_PZKN01000054.1, forward strand.
GCCTCGTCCAGGACCAGGGTGTCCACCTTGGACAGATCCACCAGCTTCTGGTTCATCAGGTCCAGCAAACGACCCGGGCAGGCCGTGACGATGGTCGCCCGGCTCAGGGTCTTGACCTGGGGGTTCTGGCTCACGCCGCCGAAGACCGCGGCGCAACGCATCCCGGTTTCAGCGCCCAATTCCACGAAGTTCTCATGGATCTGCACGGCCAGTTCCCTGGTCGGGGCCAGAACCAAAACTCGGACCGGTCCCTGTTTGGCAACATCCAGGGCGAGCAGTTTTTGTAAAATGGGTAAGGCAAAGGCAGCGGTCTTGCCCGTGCCGGTCTGAGCCAGACCGAGAACGTCCCGCCCTTCCAGCAACGGCGGAATGGCCTGGATCTGGATGGGGGTCGGGATCTGGTAACCGGCGCGAGAAACGCCGACCATGATGCGCTTATCCAGCGCAAATGATTCAAAATTCACAATAACTCCAAAAAATATAGATGAAAATCCGCAAAACGGCGTGATACGGACTGCGTGCCGAAACTTCGGCGAGGTATGGGAAAGCTCTGGGCTCGAGAATTCGTTCGGGCTGGACTCTGACCGGCGAGAGGGGGCCGATGGAGGAGACGAAGGAAGGGGCTCAATTCCAATCACGCAAGAGCAAGGCCGGACAATATCCACTTTTCGGGGAAAGTAAAGCGATTCGGCGGCACACGTCCATAAACACGTATTTTCCAGCCCGGAAGTCGTCTCACTCCAGGACATTTGTGTTCTCGAAGCACGAGCACTCTGGATCGATTTCGATTTCGATTGATGCTGTCTCCGACGGGAAGCCGGCATCGAGATACTTCGATCTTTCCGGCACCGGCTCCCCTTGCCCGTCCCGTGCTCCTTTTGTAAGGAAGTCCAGGCGCAATCCCTTTTGTCGTTTTCAACGCAGATGGAGGCAGATATGTTCACGCGGCGATTGCTGGTCGGGCTGATTGTGGTCGGCGTGTTTTTGCTGGCGGGCGTTTCGGCGCAGGCCCAGGATTACGAGCGGATCATCACCCGGGCCTACGAGGATATTCTCGGACGCCAACCGGACAAGGAGGGCATGCGGCACTTCCGGAGCCGGATGATCGACGAGCGTTGGGACGAGGCCCGGGTTCGGGCGGCCCTGCGTGACAGCGACGAATACCGGCTGCGCCAGATCGACGTGGTCATCAACCGGGCCTATGATGATCTGCTGCGCCGCAAACCGGACCGTCACGGCCAGGAAACCTATCGCCGCAAGATGCTCCGCGAAGGCTGGGACGAACAGCGCGTGCGCCAGGACATCATGAACAGCGACGAGTACCGACGCAGGCGCTGATCTCAAACCTTCATGTCAATAAGGACAATCATTACTCTTTTATGTCAAAAACCGTCTCCCACAAACTGAACCTGCGCAACCTGCGCATCGAGGACTATACCGACGTCAAGGCCATGATGGAGCGGGTTTACCGGACCGTGGACACCCCCTGGGACAAATCCCAGATCGAGGCCATGATCCACCGGTTTCCCGAGGGCCAGATCTGCATCGAGGACAAGGGCCGGGCCGTGGCCGTGGCCCTGACCATGATGATCGACTACGCGGACTACGTCGGCAAGCACACCTACATGCAGGTGGTGGGCGACGGCACCCTGTCCAACCATGACCCCGAGGGGGACTACCTCTACGGCATCGAGATCATCGTCGATCCAGAATACCAGGGCATGCGTCTGGGCCGCAGGCTGTATGACGCCCGCAAGGAACTCTGCGAAAAGCTGAATGTGCGAGGGATCATCGTCGGCGGGCGGATTCCGGGATACCGCAAGTTCAAGGACGAAATCTCCCCGCAGGAATACATCAACCGGGTCAAGCGCAAGGAAATTTACGATCCGGTGCTCTCCTTCCAGCTCTCCAACGATTTCCACATCAAGCGCCTGCTCAAGAACTATTACCCATCGGATCACCAGTCCGAGGGCAACGCGGTGCTCCTGGAGTGGAACAACATCTATTACGAAGCCAAGACCCGGCTGATCGGCGGACGCAAGACCGTGGTCCGGCTGGGCGCGGTCCAGTGGCAGATGCGCCGCTTCGCGTCCTTCGAGGATTTCCAGCAACAGGTGGAGTTCTTCGTGGACACGGTTTCGGACTACGGCACGGACCTGGTCCTGTTTCCGGAACTGTTCAACGCCCCGCTCATCGCCCAGTACGAAAACGAAAGTCCGCCGGAAGCCATGCGCCGCCTGGGCGAGTACACCGAGGAACTGCGCGAGGAACTGCTGCGCCTGGCCCTGGCCTACAACATCAACATTGTCAGCGGGTCGGTGCCGGAATATCGGGATCACAAGTTGTACAACGTCTCCTTTCTCTGTCGCCGGAACGGAACCTGGGACGCCCAGTACAAGCTGCACATCACGCCCGAGGAGCATCGCTCCTGGGGCCTGACCGGCGGCGAGGCGCTGAAGACTTTCGATACGGACATCGGCCGGATCGGCATCCTGATCTGCTATGACATCGAATTCCCGGAGCTGGCCCGGCTGCTGGTGGAGCGCGGCGCGAACATTCTCCTGGTTCCCTTCTGGACGGACACCAAGAACGCCTATCTGCGGGTGCGCCTCTGCGCCCAGGCCCGGGCCATCGAGAACGAATGCTACGTGGTCATCTCCGGCAGCGTGGGCAACATTCCCAAGGTGGAAACCATGGGCATCCAGTACTCCCAGTCCGCCATCTTCACCCCCTCGGACTTCGCCTTTCCCCACGACGCCATTGCCGCGGAAACCACCCCGAACACGGAAACCACCCTGATCACGGACGTGGACCTGGACCTGCTCAAGGAACTGCGCCGCCAGGGCAGCGTGCGGAACATGAAGAGCCGACGGCGGGATCTGTATCGGCTGAAGTGGATCGGCCATTGAACCACGAACCGCGACCCTTCCGATGAAAACCCTGATCCTGGCGGAAAAGCCCTCTGCCGGCCGAGACCTGGCACGGGTGCTCAAGATCGCCCCGGCCAAGGCCCGTTCCCAGGCCTTTCTGGAGGACGAGCGGTACGTGGTGTCCTGGATGATCGGCCATCTGCTGGGCTACGCCTACCCCGGCGAGCAGAACCAGGCCTGGCTGCGATGGTCCTTCGCCACCTTGCCCATGTTTCCGGAACGCTTCCTGCTCAAGGAACTGCCGAACACGGCCCGGCAGGTTGAAATCCTGCGCGGCCTGCTGGCCAGGGAGGACGTGGGCGAGATCATCGTAGCCACGGACGCTGGCCGGGAGGGCGAGCTGATCTTCCGCCATCTTTACGATTACCTGGGCTGTACCAAACCCTTCCGCCGTTTGTGGATTCTGGACAATACCGACGCCGGGATCCGCAAGGCCTTCGCCGAGCTGCAACCGGGGCAACGCTTCGACAACCTGGCAGCCTCGGCCCGGGCCCGCTCGGAGTCCGACTGGCTGGTAGGCATGAACTTCTCCCGGGCCTACACCATCAAGGGCGGGGACAAGTTCAGCATCGGCCGGGTCCAGACCCCGGTCCTGGCCCTGCTGGTCCATCGGCGCAAGGCCATCGACGCCTTTGTCTCCGACCCCTTTTTCACCTGCACGGCCACGCTCTCCCCCCTGCCGCCCGCCCAGGGCGATCCCTTCCCGGCCCAGGTTCTGGCCCCGCCGGATTTTGCCGGGGATCGGTTCAAAACCAAACAGGAAGCCCAGGATCAGGCCGTCAAGGTGGACGGCCTGGACGGAGTGGTCGCGACCCTGGAGCAGAAAGACGTGACCATCGCCGCGCCCCTGCTCTACGACCTGACCGCGCTGCAGAAGGAGGCCAACGCCAAATACGGCTTTTCGGCCAAACAGACCCTGGACATGGCCCAGAAGCTCTACGAGGCGGAGAAGGTGATCACCTATCCGCGCACGGACAGCCGGTACATCACCCAGGAAATCTTCAAGGAAATGCCCCAGCGGTTGGCCGCCCTGCCCAAAGGCTACAAGCCCCTGACCGACCTGGCCCTGGAACGCCTGAAAACCCACAAGACCTTTGCCTGCGTTAACGACGCCAAGGTCACGGACCACTACGCCATCCTGCCCACGGGCAAGACGCCCTCCTCGGGCATGGATCAGCGCCTGAAGCAGATCTACGACCTGGTGGCCCGGCGGCTCATCGCCGCGTTCCTGCCCGCGGCCAAGGTCCGCAACACGAAAATGCTCCTGGACGTTGACGGGCAAAAGCTCCAGGCCGCGGGCAAGGTCTTCCTGGACTCCGGCTGGCTGGTGGCCGAGCCCTGGCGCAAGGGCGACGACGTGGTCCTCCCGGCCCTGGAGCAAGGCGACCCGATTCATGTGGACGCCACCGAGGTCAAGGCCAGCAAGACCAAGCCCCCATCCCACTTCACGGAAAAGACCCTCCTGGCGGCCATGGAGCGTGGGGATTTTGAAACGCCGGGGCCGCAAGCGGGCGACGACGCTACGGGCAATGGACACGGCGAATCCGAATCCGGCCGGGAAACCGCGCTGAACTCCATCATGGGCCTGGAGGACCAATCCCGTCCCGCCCCGGCCGTGGGCATCGGCCGACCCTCCACCCGGGCCGCGATCATCGAACTGCTGGTGGAGCGCGGCTACGTGCGCCGGGACAAGAAGCGCCTCATTGCCACGGACACCGGGATCACCCTGATCGACTTCGTGGAATCCACCGTCCCCCAACTCACCTCGGCCAAGGTCACCCATGTCTGGGAAAAGGCCCTGGAGGACATCGCCCAGGGCCGGGACGATCCCCGTGAGTTCATCGCCCGGATCAAACAGTTCACCACCCAAGGCA
>NZ_PZKN01000055.1 GCF_003046795.1 Desulfonatronum sp. SC1
TATAAAATTAAACGTTTTTTTGACAAAAAAGCAGAGATATCAGTAGGGTCTTACGCAAAGGGCCAGGTTAACATGCAGAAATTATTGCGGAAAAGGCTGGATTTGGCGCGATGCGGTTAAAGTCCTGCTGAATACGCCCGAGGCCGTCACGGTCAAGAATCGCGCCGTGAGCATCAATCCAGCGGTTTGCCTGGTGGATCTCATGGATTTTGAACAGACTTGCTCCAAGGTGGAACAGATCTTCGCGGGAAACGGTCGGGTGCTGACCCCCGAGTTGGGCATGCTCAGTGAAAAGGCCCTGTCCCTGTACCAGGGTGATTTTCTGGCCCAGGATACGGCGGCCTGGGTGGTCGCGATACGGGAAAAGCAGAAGACGCGCTGCCTGCGGGTCCTGGAGCGGCTGATCAAGCTCCATGAGCAGGCCGGGCACCGGGAAATGGTCGAGACCGTCTGTGAACGGGCCTTGCAGGTCGAGCCCCTGCGCGAAGATTTCTACCGCAGGCTGATACTCTTTTTTTTGCAGACAGGGAGAAAAGCCGATGCGGTCAATGTGTTTGAACGTTGCGGAAAGATATTCCGGGCCGAACTGGGGAGTGAGCCCAGCGAATCGCTGCGGGGGCTGGTGGCGGATTTGGATTATGCACTCAGATCGATCAATTCTCATCCTCTTCCAAGTACGTTTCCCCCAAGATCGGATCCATGCGAATGACCATCTCCCTGTCAGCAGCCGCAAGTTTCAGCCTGCCCCCCAGGGACGAGCCGTCCGCGTAAAAAGCCGTGACCCGCAGGTGTGCATCGCCCAGAGGCTGCAAGTCTTCCGCGGAAACGCGCACGATCTCCGGCAAGGTCAGCTCCCTGCCCCGCAAGGTTTCGCGCAACAAATGCTCTTGTGGCTGGTAAACGCATTCGTTGTCCCTGCCTTCCAAAAGGGCAAACCCCTGGGCCATGCGCAAAAACTGCCTGGCCTCACTGACCGTTGACCGCAACATGACCGTGTCGCGCTGCGTATAATTGTAGCCAAGAAAAATCCCCAGGGACACGCTGATGATCAGCATCACCACCAGGAGTTCCAATAGGGAAAAGCCGTTTTCAGCCTTCACATGGCCCCTCAATTCTCCCAGCTGCGCACATCCGCGTCCTCCCCCTGGCCTCCGGTTCGTCCATCCCCCCCCAGGGAGGAAAGGTCATAGTCCCCATGATCCCCGGGACTTTTGTACACATATGCATTGCCCCAGGGGTCCAGCGGCACGTCGCGGGGCAGATAGGGACCGTTCCAGCGGTCCACGTCCGCGGGCTTGCGGCGCAAGGCATCCAATCCCTGCTCCGTGGTCGGATACTTGCCCACATCCAGGCGATAGGCGTCCAGGGCCGTGCCCAGGAGTTCGATCTGGGCCCTGGCCGTTTTCTGTTTGGACTGGCCGACGTGCTGAAAAAGCCGCGGCCCCACCAGGGACGCCAAAAGTCCGATGATGATCATCACGATCAACAATTCGATGAGCGAAAAACCACATTGCCTTCCGTCAAAACGCACTTTACTCCGCATCATTCCACGCTGCTCCTTTCAAGAACACTGCAAAAAGCCAATAATTTCATCCACCAACGGGCGCATCCCGGTTCAGCCATCAACAAGTTTAGTGAAAAACGTCGTTTTGCAACCAAGCTCTTACCTGGGTGCTATAAAAATCGCTGTTCGTTCAAAAAAACAAGCGTAATAATCAAAAAACTCAATGTCGATGCGTAATTACTCATACATGCGAGCTTGTACTTTATTCAGCGACGCAGCGATTAAGAGTTTTTCTATGGACAGTTACATGCCAAGCTCATTAATGCTGAAGATCGCCAGCAACATGGACACAACCATCACGCCGATGACCAACCCCATGACCAGGATGACCAGAGGCTCGAACAGCGAGGTGAACGACTTGATGGATCGCTTCAGGTCCTTGTCGTACATCTCGCCGACCTTGTTCAGCATGGTGTCCAAAGCCCCGGTCTCCTCGCCCACCGCCAGCATGTGCACGGCCAGCAGGGGGAACATCCCGCGTTGCTCCAAGGCCGTGGAGAGCATGCGCCCCTCTTTCAGGTCGTCGTAGACCTGATCCAGGGCATTGCGCAAGACCGTGTTCATAACCACTCCCTTGCCGATATTCACGGCCCCGAGCATGGAAAGGCCACTGCCCAAGAGTGTCCCCAAAGTGCGGGAAAACCTGGCCACCTCGATTTTGTGGAAAAGAGGGCCGAGCACGGGCAAGGTCAGCTTGAATTTGTCCCAGGCCAGCCTGCCTTGGGGCATGCGCACCAGGGCGTGGGAGGCAACTCCCAGAGCCACGCACAGACCCACCAGGATCAGCCAGTAGGCTTGCAGGAAGTCGCCTGCGCCGAGCATGATCCGGGTGGCCATGGGCAGTTCAATGCCGATATCCGCAAATATTACCGCGAATTTCGGGATCACGAGGGTCAGCATGACCACGATGGAACCGGCCGCGGTCAGCCCCAGGATGCCCGGATAGATCATGGACGAGACCAGATACTCCCGCAATTCCTGGATGCCGGCCTGGTACTCGGCCAGTCTGGCCAGAACCACCTCCAGGACCCCGGCGCTTTCTCCGGCCCGAACCATGTTCACGAAAACCGGGGGAAACACCGCCGAGTGGTGTTGCAACGCCTGCCACAGGGAACTGCCGCCCCGGATGCGCTGGGACACGTCGCTGATCACGGTCCTGAAACTGCGTTTTTCCATCAGTTCCGCGAGCACGCCGAGGCCGCGACTCAGGGGTATTCCAGCCTTGAGCAGAATGGCCAAATTCTCGGCAAACCTGATCAGGTCTTTTGATCCGGGCTTGCCGGCAAAGAGCGGCGCGGACATTGCCCAGAACGAAGATTCGGCCCTTGATCCGACTCCAGCTTTACTGGTTCTGGAAACGTTGAAATCGTCGTCTCCGGTGCTGGGGTTGACCTTGAGAACCACGAGATTCCGACGCTGGAGACTAAGCGCCACGGCATCTTCACCGTCCGCGGTGAGGGTGCCCTGGGTCAGTTTGCCATCGGGCGTAACGGCTTTGTAGTGGAACTGCATGGACATGTAGCTATCAGTCCGTTGTAAAACTCCCAATTGCTGCGTCGCTGCAAAAAAACAAACACACACATATCAATAAATTCGCTTCGATCTCGTTTTTTCTTGCTCTTTGCACTCGGGGTTTTGAGTGGACTGCCGACAAGGATTTTTTTCAACACTCAACTATGTAGCTAAAGGCAGGAAGCAAGCCAAAAAGAGCGCCTGCCTCCTACCTCACACATATTACTTCTATCTTTGTGCTCCTGGAAAAGGAACAAACCAAAATCTATCTCGGGCACTTTGTCACTTAAAATAGCACTCGAACTGCGACCCATACAAAACAACATTAACCTTGACATAACCGTTCTTGATGTCCTGGAATTTGATTTCCCAGGGGACAAGTGTCTTCCCAATGATGTTTCCCTGGAAAGAGTAATTCTCTTGACCAGGCTGCTTGACGCTGGATTGAAACCAGTACTGCTGGATAACGCCGTTCAGGGCCCTTGTGGAGGTGATTTTCCTTGGCGTGCCGTTGTGCATGGTGTACCACTCGGTGTCAAATGATGTGACCACTCCGTTGGAGTCCACGTTGGGCCGGATCGAAGGCATGACAATGGGATTATTGTTCTCATCCATCCCGCCAAGCAGGGAAAAATCCGCCTGCCCCTCGACATTGTTCGTCCCGTCCTTGACCACCCAGACGCCGGGAGGAGGAGGAGCATTGCGGTCAAAACCATACGCAAAGTAGGTGTAGTACGGTCCCCCATCATGACTGATGCCCATGGGGATGGGGTTGCCTGGTCCGTAATCATTCCCGTTGAAGGAAACATCCTGAGGTGGATAGAGATATTTTGGGCTTCCAGTGCCTTTGTTGGTTCGGAAATGAAGATTATACCCGGACGTGTCGTCCGCGGGCACTGAGGTGAACGTATTTGGATTCAGGTTGGAGAACCACAGGATTGTGTTGATCCCTGTACCGACGACCCGTCCTCGAGCCGGATCATGGTTTACATGGGCGTTGATCACCGCCTTGGTCGTATCGTTGATCATGGCCATTTGCGACAAGTCCTGACCGGAAAATGTGCCGAACTGGGTTGCCGCTTGCATTACTGACCTGGTGGCCACCCCAAGCCTGTTGCCCGGTGTGACCAAGCCCAAATCCAAATTACCGGCCAGATCGTCCAATGGAATATTCACCAGACTATTGTTGCCGTCAGGCAGGGCAATCAGCCCGACAACGACCTCCCATGGGTCAGTGGCCTCGGTATTGGCCAGGATCATCACGTCGTAGTCTGAAATGTTGTTGGTATTGAATTGGAAAGAATTTCCCCCGCCCACGGGAATGACTGTCTTGCTCATCGGAAAAGCGTTCGGGCGCTCGTCCCCCGAATTGAGTGCACCCACATCCAATGTAGCCAACCAGATCTCGTTGACCCGAGTGTTGTCGGAGGCAGGCGCGACCAGTTGAGCCTGCAAGAACGAGCCGGGGCCTGCATGGCATCCGGCATGGCAACCGGCATTTGTGAGTGCTGACAACAGGAGCATATTCACACCGGGCAAGGGGGTCTGTCCCTGCTCCTGGTTGATGCGTCCGGTGACAACCGCGGCTACCGCATTGCCTGCCAGAACCAGGACAAACAACCACGCCAACAAGCCTTTCAGGATCATCCGAAATCCGACCTCAGGAAATCGCACATGAACCATAGTCTCTTTTCCTCCTGTCATGATGGGTATTCAAGCTGATAAGTCATCCAAACCGGGCAAACCTGAGAGATACTTAAAAGCCAATGCTTGCCATAAGTACAAAAATACACAAAAAAGTCCAAAGATTGCCCGAAGATTGCATTGACTCGCCTCTGAAGAGAAGGATAGATGATTACATGCGGTGATGCAATGAAATGCCTCGTCATGGCTTGCAGGGTCCATGTTTTTCCAAGCAGACCGGCTTGAATTTTCGACCAGTTCCATCATCATGTCACTTCGCCCGAAAATCCAAAAAACTGAAGCCCTTCTTCCTCTGGCCCTGATCGTTCTCACCGCGCTGGGATGCTGGCTGCGTTTTTCGCAGCTTTCCGCGCTGAGCCTGTGGATCGATGAAGGCTTTTCCCTGGCCGCGGCCCGGGGCATTCTGGAACACGGGGTGCCCCGCCTGGCCGACGGGAGCCTGGCCTGGAACTATTTCCCAGCCCATTACCTCATGGCCCTGGGCACGATTTTGTTTCAGGACCTGGAATTCGGAGCACGCTTTTTTTCCGCCCTGGCAGGAACAGTGCTCATTCCGGCCTATTATCTCTTCGTGCGCCGCCTGACGCATTGCCCCTGGACTGCTTTGCTCGCCGCGGGCCTGCTGGCCCTGCTCAGCTATGAAGTGAGCTGGAGCCGCCAGGCCAGGTCTTACGTTCTTCTCCAACTGCTGACCATCCTGTCCCTGACCGCCTTCCTGCGCTTCCAAGATTCACCCGGCCGATGGTCCATCATGTCCGCCCTGGGACTTGGAGGGCTAGCCGTTCTGACCCACCCGGCCGGTTATCTGGCCTTCCTGTACATGGCCCTCTGTCTGCCCCTGGGAATCAGGAGCCACCGCTTCTTGGCGGACTGGCTGCGCGACCAGCGGATCTTCTTCATGATCCTGACTGTCCTGTTACTCCTTGCCGCAATCCTTGTGATGCTCAGCGGGTCAAACTCCGGAATTGCAGCCACCATCCAGCGCCTTGGTCGCGACCATGCCATGAACTACAGCGGCCTGTACCTGTTTTTCCTTCAGGCGCAGTTCGGATATCTTTTGCCATGGGCTGCCGTGGGCATGGTGCTCACGGCGGTCAAACTGCCCCGAACCATCATCCCCTTGATCATATGCATGGTTGCGTATTTTGTCCTGATTTCCTGGTACACCATGCTCTTTCACTTCCGGTACGCCTTGCCGCTATTCCTGTTCATCCCCCTGTTTGTCGGTTACGGCATCGTCGCTCCCATGCAATGGCTGTTGCGCGTTCCCAGTCTCGCCCGGAAGGCCGGCGCCGTGCTGCTCTGCGTACTCTTTCTGGCCGGCCTGTCCACGGCAAGACTCGATTTCACACCGCAGCCCCACCCGGACCTCGGGTTCACCGCTCCCACCGCACCCTGGCGCGAGGCCTGCCACTGGATTAGAGTAGACCATGCGGCTGGTGGCGGCATTTCGCATGACCTGGTCACGGTCTCCGCCTTTCCCATGTTTCACGATTTCTACCTGGATGGACAGGGACAGAAGTACTTTCTGCCCCATTCCTTGAGCGGCTACCCAGGTCACGAGCGGGACCACGACCCGCACGCCGGGGCCGAGACCATTCATAAGGCGAGCCGATTGGCCGCCATGCAGCGTGGCTACGTGTTCCTGGATGATTTCGGCTTGAGGATGATCAAAAACAAGGGCATCAGGACGCTCCTGGAGCGGACTCCGCCCGTGTTTGTGGCCAGGGGACCGTGGGGCTTTGACGTATTTGTCTGGAGACTGCCGCTGTCTTCATGATCATCCGTTCAGTACCTGTTCAGCGGTTGACCGGGGTCATTATTCATACTAGCAGAGGTACAAAAAATTACTCCAAAAAGCTTATATTGCCGATTTGGAGAGCCTTTTTGCGCGTACTGACTACATTTTTACTACAAATCAATGCATCATTGTTTCAATAAACAACCTTCTTTTTCTTGGGAATTTTATACGTAAGCAAAACTGTTTTATTTGACTGGAATAGTTGTTTAGATGGCATTTTTCAAGATTTCGAATTGAAACAATGGAGGATTATCGCGTGAAAATTAATTCACCCATCTTGACTCGGATGCAGGCGATGAGCCTATTTTTCTTCTTTGCGTTTATCTTTGTTTTAGCTAACAGCGAACTCAGTGCCCAGCCACATTTCAACAATTCATCGTTTTCCGGTTTATGGATTGCATACGACAGTACTCAGCAAGAACGTGACACATTGTATATGATTTCCGATGGAAATGGTAATATTTTGGATTGCAATACTTTTCATTTCTCTAGCCAAAATTCTTTTTACAGCGTTCAGGAAAATGGAGCTATTACCATAGGTTTGCATATGGAACATGATGGACTTATGGAATTCAATGGGTTTCTTCTATCATCAACGGAAGGTTCCATAGCTATTGAATTCGATGATGGCGCATTGTCGTTTGATTTAAAAAAAGTATCTGACAAATCAGTTCTACAAGGCACATGGTTTGGAGCGTTTGATTCGCGAGATGTTAGATTTACCGTTGATGCGGATGGTGAAGTTTCATCTTTTTCAGGTTTTGAAAACCCCGTGTCAGGCAGAATATATGCACAAAACGGATTTGTTGCTGGTTTTATCGAAAGTGCCGAACAGGGCGACTTTTATCTTATTAAGATAAACGGGGTATTTGATGGAGAGAATATTATTTCCGGAACGTTTGGCAGTGACAATCGAGGTCCTGTATTAACGGATATTATTCTTGAAAGAAGAGACCCGGCCTTGCCTGGTGTTAAAATGCTGCTCCTTGATGAATAGTCTATGACTTTTTTGACTTTATCTGTGATGGGATGGCCCCGCCCCACTAAAAGGGGCGGGGCCATCCCATCACAGTTACCCGTAATCCACGCTAACCATGGACAGACAAAGGAGTTTTGCATGAAACAATCCGTATCATTTTCCTCCAACAACCCATCAAACGGTGTGCATTCATCTCCAGTCACGAATCAGTCACGTCGTGGATGGATCTGGTGTCTTGCGGTGTTGGCCGGTCTTGTCCTCTTTGCCTCAACTGCCATTTCCGGAACCTACCACGGTGGTACGGGAACTGCGGAGGATTCCTTTCTCCTCGCCACGCCAGCGAACATTCAGGAATTGAAAAACTCGCCCGAAGACTGGGACAAACTGTTTCGCGTTCTGTCGCCTCGGGTAACAGAATTGTTATGCCTTCAGATTGAAACACCAAGTTCTTGCTGGAATATTTTGAATGCAGGGATTCCAATTACTGGAATGAATGTTCTGAAATATTTTAAACAAGATTCACTCTTGGTAAAAGAAAAACCGGTCGACCATAAAAATAGTGAAATTAATTCCCAGACATCTTGGTCTCATCAGGCACAGGGGAGCGGACGCATTCAGGGGAGGGTTACAGGCCCTGGTGGAGTGAGGTTGCAAGGGATTCTTGTTTGGGGCTACGGATGGGACTATGGATCAACGGAAGTATATACTGATAATCAAGGAGACTATGTTTTCAGTAATCTTCCTTCCGACACATATATCGTGCGTTTCTCTGATCCAAATGGGGTGTATGCATCTCAATTTTACAACAATAGGTATGGATCTGGTGATTATATTGATTTGGGAGATGGCGAAATTAGAAGAAATGTTAATGCTATAATGGCTATAGGTGGACGCATTCAAGGGAAAGTTACTGGACAGAACGGCACTCCACTTGAAAATATACGCGTAAGTGCAAACGGAGAAAACGGATGGAGCTATGACCTTAGTAATGAACAAGGTGAATTTAATTTAGGAGGCTTATTTCCTGGTCTGTATAAAGTAGGATTTTTTAGTGAAGGCGAATATTTTCACCAATATTATGACAACAAAACTACATATAATTCTGCAAATAATGTTCGGGTGAGTGCTGGTCAAGCAACAAGAAACATTAATGCATCACTGAGACTCGGCGGATGGATTGAAGGAATGGCTAAAAAATCTGGGAATCCACTTCCTGATATTCAAGTATACGTTGTTGATCAATGGAATGAAGGTGAATGGGCACCACCTGTAGCCTGGGGGGGGACAAACCAGGATGGCCATTACATCGCGGGACCGCTTGAATCAGGCACATATAGGGTCTGTTTTGGAAATACAGGGGCACATGGTTTGTCGTCACAGTGCTACAACCGAAGACAAACATACAAGTATGCCGACGCTGACGATATTGACGTCACGGAAGGGCAACCGACATCTAACATTAATGCCATTTGGAATACGTCCCTTCCCGGGGTCAACATCCTGTTGATGGAGGAATGAACAAGCTGACGAAACGGATATCCTTCTCAGGAATACGCAAGGTTTATCCTGTCGAGTTCACTGCGAAATGTCCGACAGGACTTTAACCGCATCGCGCCAAATCCAGCCTTTTCCGCAATAATTTCTGCATGTTAACCTGGCCCTTTGCGTAAGACCCTACTGATATCTCTGCTTTTTTGTCAAAAAAACGTTTAATTTTATA